>DASYHX010000573.1:0-6402 GCA_035998065.1 Pseudorhizobium sp. | reverse complement strand
AAAAAGCCGCGCCTCCTCAGGAGACGCGGCTTTTCTTTTGATCAAGAGGTCAGCTTACCAGCCGGTGACGACCGCGCCCTTGAACTCTTCGTTGACGAAGGCCTTCACCTCGTCGTTCTGATAGGATTCCACCAGCGTCTTCACCCACGGTGCGTCCTTGTCGGCAGAGCGCACAGCGATGACGTTGACGTAGGGAGCCTTCTCGCCTTCGATGGCGATCGAATCCGTCTTTGGGTTGAGACCGGCCTCGAGCGCGTAGTTGGTATTGATGACGGCGGCGGCGACGTCATCGAGCGAACGCGGCAGCTGTGCCGCATCGAGTTCGACAAACTGGATGTTCTTAGGGTTTTCGGTAACGTCGGCCGGACCGATCTTCAGGCCCTTTTCCGCATCCACCTCGATCAGGCCCTGGTCGGCGAGCACCAGCAGTGCCCGGCCGCCGTTGGTCGGGTCATTGGGGATCGAGACCGTCGCGCCGTCTTCCAGTTCGTCGAGGCTCTTCACCTTCTTGGAATAGACGCCCATCGGGAAGTTGACGTTCTTGGCAACGCTGACGAGGTCGAAGCCCCGGTCGGTGACCTGGTTGTCGAGATAGGGCTGGTGCTGGAACGAATTGGCGTTCAGCTCGCCGTCGTTCAGCGCCTGGTTCGGCACGACATAGTCGGAGAACTCAAGGATCTCGATGTCGAGACCCTTGGTCGCGGCCACTTCCTTGACCTTCTCCATGATCTGGGCGTGCGGACCAGGGGTGACGCCGACCTTGATGGTCTCGGCAGCCGCGGAGCCTGCGGCGAAGGCGGCAATGGCAGCCGCCAGGATGAACTTCTTCATGGATATCTCCCTTTCAGATGTTGGCGTTCTAGTTCTTGCGGGTTTTCTTGTCGAAGCGGCGGGCGAGTGCATCCCCGCTGCTCTGGATCGCCTGTACGAGCACGATCAGGACAACGACGACAGCCAGCATGACTTCCGGCATGAAACGTTGGTAGCCATAGCGGATGCCGAGATCGCCGAGACCACCGCCGCCAACCGCGCCGACCATGGCGGAATAGCCGACGAGGCTGACGAGCGTCAGCGTGAGCGCCAGCGTCAGGCCAGGCTTTGCCTCGGCCAGCAGCACCTTGAAGACGATCTGCAGCGGCGTGGCACCCATAGCCCGTGCCGCCTCAATTAGCCCCTTGTCCACCTCGCGAATGGCAGATTCCGCCAGTCGCGCGACGAACGGTATGGTCGCGATCGTCAGCGGCACGATCGCTGCAGCGGTTCCGATGGAGGTGCCCGTCACCAACCGCGTGAACGGGATGATGGCCACGACGAGGATGATGAAAGGCGTAGAGCGCGTCGCGTTGACTATGGCGCCGACGATCTTGTTGGCGGTCGGCGCCGGAAAAAGTTCGCCGCGACCGCTGGTGGCAAGGAAGATACTGATCGGCAGACCGATCAGCGAGCCGATGACACCGGCGACCGCAACCATATGCACCGTCTGCAGGAGTGCCTTCCAGAGCAGCGAGAAAAGCATGTCAGGCGCCATAGCCGAGCACCTCCGTTGTCAGTCCAGTCTCACGATAGAAGCGAGCGGCCCGCTCCAGGGTCTGAGGATCGGCCGCATAGGAAACCACGAGCGAGCCGAAGGGTTCGCCAGCGATCTCGTCGATCGCGCCAGCAAGGATGTTCACGTCCGGGCCAATCTCGGCGACCAGACGCGCCGTCAGTGGCTGGAAGGCGGTCTCGCCGAAGAAGACCAGCCGCACCAGCGCCCGATCCCCCGGTGCGGGCGCCGGCTTCAGGTCCGAACGGATCCATTCCGGCAGCTTCGCACCGATCGCCGCCGACAGCAGCGATTGCGTCGTCTCATGTTTCGGCGCGGTAAAGACATCGAAGGTTCGGCCGCTCTCGACGATCTTCCCCTTGTCGATCACCGCCACCTGCGAAGCGATGGTCTTCACCACCTCCATCTCGTGCGTGATGAGGAGGACGGTCAGGCCAAGATCGCGGTTGATGTCCTTCAGCAGTTCAAGGATGGACTGCGTCGTTTCCGGATCAAGGGCCGATGTCGCCTCGTCGGAGAGCAGCAGCTTCGGCTCGGTGGCAAGCGCCCGGGCAATGCCGATGCGCTGCTTTTGGCCGCCGGAGAGCTCCGCCGGATAGCGGCCGGCCTTGTCGCCGAGGCCGACCAGATCGATCAACGGATCGATGCGGTCGCGGATCGCCTTACGGTCCATACCGGCGATCTCGAGCGGCAGCGCGATGTTGTCGAAGGCGGTACGTGAGGACAGAAGGTTGAAGTGCTGGAAGATCATTCCAACCTGGCGGCGCAGATCCCGCAGGCCAGACTCACCAAGCGTGCCAACCTGGATACCATCGACAACGACCTGGCCGGAACTTGCCTTCTCCAGCCCGTTGACGAGGCGGATCAGCGTCGACTTCCCAGCGCCGGAGCGACCGATGATCCCAGTGATTCCGCCGCGGGCGACCTTCAGATCGACGCCGTCGAGCGCGGTGAAGGCTGGTTGGCCCTTGCTGCCGCCGAAGCGCTTAGTGACATTCTCAAAGGCCACCATGCTGTCGGCCGCGGAAACACCTTGGGAGGCGGCATGGCTCATCGGAAGCCTCCGGAGGAGGCGTCACGGGGACTGTCGGGATGGTTCATGGACTTCTCTTCTGGTGAATGCCGCAGCAGCGGAAAAGACGAGCGTGTAACCGAGGCGTCAGCCCCGCTTGCACATTCGCACGGTTGCGCGTCCCTCTAGCATCTTTGCTTTCACCTTATCAAATCCGTCGCGGGGATGCGCTTTCGGCTCCCACGCCAAGCTTATGGCACTACAGCACCGCGGGTGCCGAGGCTGAATTTTCCGTCATTCGCTCGGTCAAGGAAAAATATCCCCCATCTTAGAGGGATCTATGCTGCGGCGTCCAGCACCGGCGGCGAGAAAGCCTCGAACGCCGGACGACCTAGAAGATAGCCTTGCATCAATGTGACCCCCATGTCCCGCAGCACCGACATTTCCGGAGCGGTCTCGATTCCCTCGCAGACAGCCGTTACCCCGAGATCCGCCAGCATCGCCAAGGTATGCTTCACCACGACCCGCTTGGCGTACTCCGTATCGATACCGCGGATCAGGTCCATGTCCAGCTTGACGATGTCGGGCTGGAACTTTGCGAGCAAGTTGAGGCCGGAATGACCCGCGCCAAAGTCGTCGATCGCGGTTCTGAAGCCCATCCCCTTGTAGGTCCGCAGGATGTTGAGCAGATGATTGGTGTCCACCTTCTCGCTTTCGGTGAACTCGAAGATGATGCGGTTCAGCGGAAAGGCCACGCGCGATGCGGTTGCCAGCGTCACCCGAATGCAGGCCCGCGGCTCGTAGACCGCATTGGGCATGAAGTTGATGGAGAGGCTGGTCTGCGCATCCTGTCTCAGGCTGGCCGCCAGCTCGATTGCCTTCTGCCGGCAGCGCTGGTCGAAGGCATAGCGGTTGGCATCAGTGACAGCGGAAAGAACGGTGCCCGCACCTTCACCGTTGATCCCTCGAACGAGGGCTTCATAGGCGAATACCTCGCCGCTTCCCACGTCGACGATCGGCTGGAAAGCCATCGAAAAAGGAAGTCCAAATCCCTCGCCGTCTCTGCAACCTGCACAGGTCATGCCGTCAACCCCCGTTGAATAAGGCGTGCAGACTACAGGAGATCGGTTAAAAGGTCGTCTATTTGAGCGGAGGTCGGTGGTTGCCGCGCGGAAACTCCGAGGCCAGATCCCGGTACCACTTGCCGCTTTTCTTGATGGTGCGGACCTGCGTCTCGTAATCGACATGCACGAGGCCGAAACGCATCTGATAGCCCTTTGCCCATTCGAAGTTGTCCATCAGGCTCCAGGCGAAGTAGCCGCGGAGTGGAAAGCCGTCAGCGATCAGATCTGCGCAGACCGAAAGGTGGTCGGCGTAGTAGTCAAGCCGGGGCTGGTCATCCACCTCGCCATCAGCACCGACGCCCATGTTGTAGGCAGCGCCGTTCTCGGTGATGTACATCTCGGGGAGTTCGTAGCGGCAGTAGAGGTCTTCGATGAGCAGCTTCAGCGCCGGCGCATAGATCTCCCAACCGATGTCGGTCTTTTCGTCGCTTTTCGGAGGCGCGTCCTTCGTCCAGGGGAAGTCACCGCTTCGTGCCGCATCATCGGCGACCCGCATTGGGGTGTAGTAGTTGAGGC
This sequence comes from Pseudorhizobium sp., assembly GCA_035998065.1. Classification (GTDB taxonomy): domain Bacteria; phylum Pseudomonadota; class Alphaproteobacteria; order Rhizobiales; family Rhizobiaceae; genus Neorhizobium. Next base: position 2,204 of record DASYHX010000573.1, on the reverse strand, counting down.
CCCACCAATCGAGCTTGCCGCTGATCGTCGCGAGATCGCCCTCCTCGATCGTCGGCATGCGGTCTCCTAGCGCCTCGAGAAGCGCCGGCGGGTATTCTCCCTTGAACACGGGACCGAAGAAGGCACCGTTGTGGAAATCGAAGGCTCGCTCGGCGGCGGATCTATCCTCAGCGCTTTCCGAGCCGGCAATGACGGAATGCGCGTTGAGCACCAAGCCGACGGGCACGTTCGGGGTGACCTCGCGAATGGCTTCGACGCCAAGGCCGTGGGCGAGGTTGGTATAGTGCATGGCGCGAAGGGCTGCTTCCATGTTGCGCTCGCCCGGCGCGTGCTCGCCGTACAGATGGCTGAGCCACACGGAGCACCAGGGCTCGTTGAAGGTTGCGACTGCATCCAGGCGGTCGCCAAGCCGAGACATCACGACCTTGGCATAGCGCTGGAAGGCATAGGCCGTGGAGCGGGCCGTCCAGCCTCCATCGCCCATCAAGGTAAGCGGCAGGTCCCAGTGGTAGAGCGTCGCGAAGGTCTTGATACCGCGCGCCTTGCAGCCGTCGACCAGCCGGTCGTAGAAATCTAGGCCCTTCTCGTTCACCCGCCCGACCCCTTCGGGAATGATCCGCGGCCATGCGATGGAGAAGCGATAGGCGGAGACGCCCATCGTCTTGATCAGGTCGAGATCCTCGTCCAGCCGGTGATAGTGGTCGCAGGCGACGTCACCGTTGTGCCGGCCATAGACACGGCCCGGCATGTTGGAGAAGGCATCCCAGATGGAAGGCTTGCGGCCGTCCTCCTTCGTCGCTCCTTCGATCTGGAAAGAGGCGGTGGCAACGCCGAAGGTGAAATCGCCGGGAAAGCGGGCTGCTAGGGTCTTGGGATCAGTCATGGTGGACCCGTGTCGTTCGGAAATAAACAGGCTGCCGTCTCGGCCGTTAAGCCAGACCTCGGAGGCAAGCAGTCCGGCACCGGAAACCGATGCCGGCCTAAGCAAACTCTTAGTTTTCTTCGACGGAGACGCCGCCTTCGCCGATCTTGATCTCGACGCCCGAAGGCTCGGATTCTTCCTGATAGACGTAGATGCCGAGCCCAATCACGGCGACGACGAGCGCTCCGATGATCATGTAGAGGCCACTTCTGTTGTTCATTCCCTGCCGCCTTTGATGCGCTGAAACCGACGGCTAGCTAGTGCTCCGTCAATTGAGTGGCAATAGCGACATTTCGCAGGGAGCGCAAAGGGAGACATGAGGAGCCCGGATCGGGCTCCTCACAGGCAACAGAGGCAGTCTACAGCTTCACCCAGGCGCCGTTCTTTTTTGACGAGGCAACGCAGGCTTCGACAAAGGCAACACCCTTCACGCCGTCATCGACAGTCGGGTAGATGACGTCCTTGTCGACTTTCGCACCGTTCTTGGCCGCGTTGATCGCATGTGCGGCTTCCGTGTAGATCGTCGCGAAGGCTTCGAGATAGCCTTCCGGATGGCCCGACGGGATGCGGCTGACGCGGCCGGCCGCAGCGCCGGCACCGGCCCCATTGCGGGTGATCAAGCGCTTTGGCTCACCGAACGGCGTGAACCACAGGTAGTTGGGGTCGGCCTGCACCCATTCGATGCCGCCCTTGGTGCCATAGACGCGGATCTTCAGCCCGTTTTCGTGGCCAGGTGCGACTTGGCTGCACCAGAGCATGCCCTTGGCACCGCCTTCGAAGCGCAGCATGACATGGGCGTTGTCATCAAGCCGCCGGCCTTCGACGAAGCTGTCGAGATCAGCTGCGAGGCTTTCCAGCGTCAGGCCGGTGATGAAGGATGCGAGATTGTAGGCATGCGTGCCGATGTCGCCAGTCGAGCCGCCAGCCCCCGACTGTGCGGGATCCGTGCGCCAGACCGCTTGTTTGGCACCGGTTTGCTCAACCGCTTCCGTCAGCCAGTCCTGCGGATACTCCACCTGGACGACGCGCAGCGTTCCCAGATCGCCGTTCTGCACCATCTCGCGCGCCTGCCGCACCATCGGATAGCCGGTGTAGTTATGGGTCAGGATGAAGAGTGCGTCGCTCTCGTCCGCCACCTTCTTCAGCTTCTTTGCATCCGAGAGATTGGAGGTGAGCGGCTTGTCGCAGATAACGTGGATGCCGCGGCGCAGAAACTCCTTGGCGGCTTCGTAATGCACATGGTTCGGCGTCACGATCGACACGGCCTCGATGCCGTTCTTCA
>DASYHX010000560.1:0-8906 GCA_035998065.1 Pseudorhizobium sp. | reverse complement strand
ATCCTGCCGCTGTTCATTCGGATACGCGATCTCGGCCTGCTCGATTCCTACTGGGGCGTCATCCTGCCTCAGGTCGCCTTCGGGCTTGGAATGAGCATTCTCCTCTTCCGCAACTATTTCCGCAACCTGCCGCACGAGCTGTTCCAGGCCGCCTTCGTAGACGGCTGCGGCTACATCCGCTTCTTCTGGCATGTGTCGCTGCCACTGTCGCGACCGATCGTGGCCACCGTCAGCATCGTCACCTTCGTCAACAGCTGGAACAGCTACATCCTGCCGCTGATCATGCTGAACACCGAGACGAAATATCCCTGGCCGCTCGGCATCATGGTCTATCGCGGCGAATTCGGCACCGAGTGGCAACTGGTGCTTGCCTTCATCACGCTGACCATTCTGCCGACGGTCATCGTCTTCTTCCTGGCGCAGAAACATATTATCGCCGGCCTGACCGCCGGTGCAGTCAAGTCATGATACGGAGAGCGAGATGGCATCTGTCGAACTGAGAGACATCCGCAAGGCCTATGGCGCGGTTGAAGTCATCCATGGCGTGTCGCTGTCCATCAAGGACGGGGAGTTCATCGCCCTTGTCGGACCGTCCGGCTGCGGCAAGTCGACCCTGTTGCGCATGATCGCGGGCCTGGAAGAGATCACCGATGGAGAAGTCCATATCGGCGGGAAGGTCGTCAATTCGCTGACTCCGCGCGAGCGCAACATCGCCATGGTGTTTCAGTCCTATGCGCTTTACCCGCACATGACGGTCGCGGAAAACATGGGCTTCAACCTGAAGCTCTCCGGCGTAGCCAAGCCGGAGATCGAACGACGCGTCGGGGAAGCAGCGCGCATGCTGGCGCTGTATGAGCTTCTGGACCGGAAACCGAGCCAGCTATCCGGCGGCCAGCGGCAGCGCGTCGCTATGGGGCGGGCGGTGGTCCGCGATCCTGCCGTCTTCTTGTTCGACGAGCCGCTGTCAAACCTGGACGCCAAGCTTCGCGTGCAGATGCGCACCGAAATCAAGTCGCTGCACCACAAGGTCGGCACCACCTCCGTCTACGTCACGCACGACCAGATTGAGGCGATGACGCTGGCGGACCGAATCGTCGTCCTCAACGGCGGTCGGATCGAGCAGGTGGGAACGCCATTGGACCTCTACCGCGCCCCGGCGAACATCTTCGTTGCCGGCTTTATCGGCTCGCCCGCGATGAACTTCCTTGACGCCGCGGTAGACGCCGATGCCGGTGGACCTGCAGCCCGGCTGGCGGACGGGACTGTTATTCGGCTTCATCCTTCTTCCGCGGTGAGGCGGGGGCAGGATGTAAGACTGGGCGTGCGGCCGGAGCACATCGTACCTGGTGCTTCAGAGGCTGGCAGCATGATCAGTGGGCAGACACTGGTGGTGGAGCCGACAGGCGCGCAGACACATGTCGTTTTCACACTCGCGGGGGAAGCGGTAACGGCCGTGGTGGACGGTGCCTTTCCCGCTCGCTACGGTGCGCCATTCGAGGGTAACGTGGCGGCAAGCCAAGTGTACGTCTTTGACCGGCAGAGCGGGCTGGCGCTCTAGCCTTTCTCTGCTCGACGCATCTATAGGCGCTCCGAGGCGGTGCCATGCTAAGACACGGAATAACCGCCGTCGACAGGGACGATGGTCCCCGTGATGAAAGACGCGTGAGGGCTTGCCAGGAAGAGGGCGATCCCTCGCAAATCGTCAGGCCGTCCCCAACGCCCCATGGGGGTCCGTGCCAGTATGGGGCCGGCTCGTGCCGGGTCATCCTGCAGCGCCTGGGTGAGTGGCGTGGCGATCCATCCTGGCGCAATGGCATTCACACGCACGCCTGTAGGGGCATAAGCGATGGCCAGCGACTTGGTGAGTTGAGCAATGCCGCCCTTGGAGGCCGAATATCCCGGCACCAGACCGCCGCCGAAGTAGCTCAGCATCGAGGCGATGTTGATGATGGAGCCTCCAGTTGCTGCCAGTTTGCTGAGAGACGCTTCGCACACGCGCATCGTGCCGTTGAGGTTGATGTCGACGACCACCTTGAAGATCTCAGGATCCCGTTCATGACCACGACGTATTATCCCCGCGCAGTTGACGACGACATGGACGTCGTCAAGCTCATCGACGAAGCGCCTGACTGCATCATTCGAGCGAACATCCAGGACGCTGTGGGTGATTGAGCCGGAGAGATCGGCGGCTCGAGCAGATTCACACTCGGCTTCGGTTGCCCCCGTTGCGTGCACTGTCGCACCGGCATCGCGGAAGCATCGGGCAATCGCGCCGCCAATGCCACCAGTCCCGCCGGTGACCAAAACACCACGCCCCTCGAGCCAGCCCCGCGCCCAGTCCGCGGAGTTAGCGGATGAACTGGTCGACATAATCCGCTCCTAGTCCGACCTTCTCATAGTGTGCGCGGCACATGTCGATCTTCGTGAAGACGTCCTCGTAGCCAATCTGCTTGTTGTCCTTGTCCAGGTAAACCATGCAGCCGGAAATGTTGAAGAAGGTGATCATCTCCTCGCAGTCTTCGGGAACGTTCAAGGTGTGGATTTCACCCGGCGGTTCGAAGACGAAGGAACCCTCCTCGGCAACCCAGTCGTGTTCGAAGTAGTGCCACTTACCTTTCATCACCATTCCAAATACAGGAGCCGGATGAACGTGCCGGGACAGGATGCCGGAGCGGGTGACCTTGAGCAGATTGCACCACTGGCCGCCGAGCGTGTTGAGGAACATCGGACGGAAGTACACATTCGGCGCCTGTGGAACCCACACGCGCGGGTCATCCGGAATCGCCTTTATGGCGATCTCCAGTGACGCAAGCTCGTGCGTAGAGCCCTTCATGTAGCTGTACATAACCAGTAGCCTTTCATTTCTGGCGAAGTGGTCTCTCGTTCACGGGGTTACGAAGATAGGAGCGACCACAAGCGTGATTTGGCTGAGTTCGTTCAGTCAGATTTTGCGCTGACCATCTCGTCTGTTCGCCGAGGCGTCCTGATCCAGGAGACGATGATCGAGACCCATATAAAGCAGAAGATTGCAAATATGCCGAAGGCGATCGGGCGGTTGATAAAGTCCAGGAGATTGCCCTGTGACTTAATCAATGTGGTGATCAGGTTCTTTTCCAGGATAGGGCCGATGACGATGCCGAGTACGCACGGCGCTATGGGAAACCCATTCTCCTCCATCAGATAGCCGACGACGCCAAAGACGAGCATGATCGTAACCCCGTAGACCGCGTTGTTGGACGCAAACGCGCCGACGATACAGAAGATCAGGATCAACGGCATGAGAACCGCTTTGGACACTTTAAGGATATTCTTGGAGAACTTGATCAGTGCCCAGCCCAACGGGATCATGATCAGGTTGGCAAGAATGAAGATAAGGAAGACCGCATAGATGGTCTGCGGATTGAAGATGAACAGCGTTGGCCCGGGGTTCATCCCCTTTACGTAAAGCACGCCGATCACGATGGCAGTCATCGTGTCCCCGGGAATGCCGAAAACGAGCGCAGGGACCCAGGCGCTGGAAAGGGAAGCGTTGTTTGCCGCTCCGGCTTCCACGACTCCCTCTACGTGGCCCGTTCCATATTTCTCTGGCGTCTTGGAGAACCGGCGGCTGATGGCATAGCTGACATAGGCTGCGACATCTGAGCCGGCGCCGGGAAGAATGCCGACCGCAGTCCCCGTGATGTTGCCACGAAGAAGCTGCCTCCAGTAAGTCCTCAGCATACCCCCCCAGTCACGGAAGATGTTGCCAACAGCCGCCGGCGCTTTGTGCCAGCCCTCGCCACCGCTCAAAACCGTCCGCAAGACCTCGGAAATGGCGAAGATACCGATCATCACCGGAATGAAGTCGATGCCGGCTAACATCTCGGTTGAGCCGAAGGTCAGTCGCGGAACGCCAGCCGGGTTGTTCAATCCGACGGACGAAATGGTTAGGCCGATGAATAGGCTGAGGAGACCTTTGGCCGGACTCGATGTTCCCATGAAAACAGCGCAGGTCAAGCCAAGGAGGGCAACCCAGAAGTACTCCGGAGACGAGAACTTAACGGCGAACTCGGCCAGCGAAGGTGCAGCAAAAATTAGGACTATGGTGCCGAAAAGTCCTCCGAGAGCGGAAAAGAGGACGCAGGCCCCCAAGCCAAGTTCAGCTTGGCCTTTCTGGGTGAGCTTATAGGTATCCTCAACATAGGCCGCTGAAGCGGGTGTTCCCGGAATGCGGAGCAGGGCGCCGGGAATATCGCCTGCGAAGATCGCCATCGCCGAAAAAGCGACAATTGCGCCTACGGCCGCGACAGGTTCCATGAAGAATGTCAGCGGAACCAGCAGGGCCGTAGCCATCGTGGCGGTTAACCCCGGTACCGCCCCGACGAAGAGACCGAATATGGAGGCGGCAATGATGGTCAGGATGACATTGCCAGTTGCCACCAGCGCGACGGCCTGAAGGATGACGTCCATTTCTATCTCCTACCAGGGAAGTCGCGGGACGATGCCAAACGGAAGGGGCACGAGCAGCATGGTTCTGAAAATGAAGTCGCATAAGAGGGCTGCAAATACTGCGAGGATGGCTGCCTTAGCGGGAGGCACCTTCAAGATCAGGAACATCGTCAGGGTAATGAAGATGGCCGTGGGGATGAAGCCAAGGGCCTGCACGAACAAAATGTAGAACAGAACGAGAAGCAGCGTTGCTACCACGCCGGCGAGCTTGCGAGGGTTCCTGACCTGATCCGAAAGACAGATCCAAGGCTCACTGCCTTGCCTGATGCCGGTGTAGAGGAGGCGAGCGGAGCAGCCGACAAGACCTGCCGCGATTAAGAGCGGGAAAGTTGCTGCTCCGTAATTTTGCCCCGGGATCGCCGACAGGTTAAACGAATACCAGGCAAGCGAGATGCCTGCGAGCAGGAAGACTGCTCCGAGCGTGGTGTCGCTGAATCGCATTGAGAGCACCTTGTTGATGACGTGTCATTGCAGGCCCGGTTGTCCGGGCCTGCAATGATTATGCGAAGCGGCTACTTGGCCAGCCCGATCGCCTTCATTGTTTCGCCGAAGTTGACATCGTTTGTGGCCATGAAGTTCCCGAACTCCTCGCCGGGGAGGAAGGTCGCTCCAAAGCCTTGTGCACTCATAAACTTCTCGTAGTCCTCACTTTTGAAGACGTTCTCGAGAGCCGTGACCAAACGGTCGCGAACATCGTCCGGCAAGTCCTTTGGACCAACAATTCCCCGCCATGCTCCAAACTCCCAATCGGAACCTGTCTCCTCCTTCAACGTCGGGACGTCCGGAAAGAGCTTGGAGCGTTCATCACTCATGTAGGCGAGCGACTTTACGCGGCCGGCCTCAATCAGAGCGCGAGCTTCTACCAGCGAGGATGGAACGATCTCGGTGCCGCCTGACAGCAGCTCCTGAAGTCCGCTTGCAGCACCATCGCTCGGCACCCAAGTGACCTTGGAGGCATCGATTCCTTCGGCGTTCAGCATGCCCGCGATTGCGACATGCCAGCTTGACCCTTGTCCGCTACCGGTGGCTCGGAAGGTTCCAGGCTGCGACGTCTTGATGGCCTCGAGTAGTTCCGCGAGGTTCTGGTATTCGGAGTCAGCCGATACCTGCACGCCAGCTGGGTCCTGGTTCATCAAGGCGAGCGGTGTGTAGACCTTGTAGTCCAGGTCCGTCAGCCCGAGCCAGTGCATCAGGTTGACCTCGGTGGTGGCAAGGCCAAGCGTATAACCATCGGGCTCAGCGTCTGCCATGGCGGAGTGGCCGACGACACCGGAACCGCCGGTGCGGTTGACGACGTTGACCGACTGCCCAAGTTCCTTTTCGAGGCCGACGGCGATGACACGGGCAACGGCGTCCGTACCTCCGCCTGCACCCCAAGCGACCAGCAGAGTGATTGGGCGTTCGGGATAGTCTGCCCAAGCGGGCATTGCTGTGGCCGACAGCAAGAGAGCTGCGATGATGCCTTTTGCGAATTTCATGTTCTTCCTCCCAAGTTTTGCAAGTGATGATGTGTTTTCAAGCAAGCGCGTCAGTCTGTTCGTCCTCCTCCGAACCCTCCGGTAGCTTTGCGTTCTAGCTGGTGGCTACAGTCCTCCTGCCACGGTGATGATGGTACCGGTCATGAATCCGGAACCTGGTGACGCCAGCCACAGTGCGGCCCGAGCAATGTCCTCAGGCTCGGCAATCCGCCCCATCGGCGTCATGGCCGCGATCTTTGCTGGGCGCTCAGGATTCCCCCCCTCGAGGTGAATCCTTGTGTTGGTTGTTCCGACGCGAACAGCATTTACCCGGATGCCTTCCGGTGCCAGTTCCTTGCCTGAACCCGCTGTTATGGTCTCCACCGCCCCTTTGGATGCCGCGTAATGGATGTACTCGTTCGGGCTACCGAGCGCTGCCGCAAGCGATGACATATTAATGATTGTCCCGCCGCTCCCGCCGTTACGGAACGACATTCGTCGAGCGGCCTCCTGCGTACAATACACGACTCCGTAAGTATTCACTGCAAACGTTCTCTGGAGCTCCTCGGCGCGAAGCTCCTCAAGGCGGCATGCCCGACCGATGATGCCTGCATTGTTCACGAGGCAGGAAAGCCGGCCGAGGTGTTCGTCGCAGGCAGCAAATAGATGTCTTACTTCGTCCGGGTCGCCGACGTTGCCACGCACGGCTACAGCTCTTGCCCCGGCGGCCTGGCAACTTGAAACCACTTCGGCGGCCGCATCCGCGTCGCTTAGATAGTTCACGCAGACATCAAAACCTTCCGCTGCAAAGAGCCTTGCCGTCGCAGCACCAATTCCGTGGCTTGCACCTGTGACCAGTGCGACAGGTCTTTTTCCATGAAGGTCTGCCAAACTCTCCACCGACTCCATTACATTACGCTCTCAAGGATCAAGGCGTATTCGTCGCCTGTGAGGTCGCGCGGGTTCGTTTGATGGCTGTGATCTGCGAGCGCTCGCTCACATGTCCAAGCGAAGACGTCCCGCGTAACGCCCAGCTCAGACAGCTTGCCGGGCACGCCGAGCTTGCGGTTCAGCTCATCAAGCGCATCGGCCAGGGAGGCCCCTTCGATCCGTGCAGCGGCCTTGAGCCGGCCAATTTTATCGGCTGTGGCGGCATGCGAGGCGTTGGCCCGCAGGACCGGTGGCATCAGTATGGCATTGAGGGTGCCATGGTGAAGCTTAAGCTCCTTCAGCCCGCCCAATGCATGGCTGAGAGCGTGGACGGCGCCCAGCCCCTTCTGGAAGGTCAATCCACCCTGGAGTGCTCCCATCATCACCTCTGTGCGGGCAGTCAGGTCGGCTCCATTTGCATAGGCCTTTGGCAGAGCCTCCCAGATGCGCGCAAAGCCATCCAGAGCGATCGCCTCTGCCGGCGGATTGTAGCGTGGCGACAGATAGGTTTCGATGCAGTGTGACAAGGCATCCAGCCCCGTTGCAGCGGTGAGCGCGGGAGGAAGTCCCAGCGTCAGCTCGGGATCGCAGATCGCGCGTCGGGGAATAAGGTAGGGGCTGATGAAGCCAAGCTTACGGCCATCGTCCAAGGTGATGAGCGCTGCTCGCCCGACTTCCGATCCTGTCCCGGCAGTGGTGGGTACGGCCACCAAGGGAGCAACCGCATTGGTGATCTTTGGGATGCCACCAAGGATGGCGGCGTATTGCTCCAACTCGCCCTCATGTGTCGCAAGGAGGGCAACGCCCTTGGCAAGATCGATTGGGGAGCCGCCGCCAATTGCTACCACGCCATCGCAGCTGTGCTGTCGAAAGGCCACCAATGCTTCTTTGACGGCAGATTCGGTGGGATTGGTCGGGACATCAAGGAAGGCCGGAGCTGATGAGAGCACCTGCATTGCATCACCATCCAGCAGACCGGCAGCTTTTACGCCATGATCGCTGATTATGAGGGGGTTGGAGATGCCAAGCTCGTTCAAGGTCTGGCCGAGAGAGGAAACGGCACCCGCACCAAAATGAATGGTCGTCAGGTATTGGATGATGTTCATGTCTGCTCCCGGAAAGAATGCTGGTGCTGAAGGCGGCAACGCCTAATGGCCGCGGCGGCGATCACTTGAAAAAGCTGATTTTGTACAGTGAGGGAGGTTCTTAGGCTGCATTTTGCCCAAGCAAATTCGACAACTCGCAGTCATGCCACCTCCCAGTGTCAATCAGGCAGAGACCGCTTCCTCCGAGCACGCCTGCACCTTCGTCCATATTATGGACAGTATGTCCACTACATGGTTGCCGAGCTTGAAATCTTTGTCAACTGCAAAGGCGGGAGACCCTGAGGTTTCTTACAGCGCGTATGGTCGCTGCACGACAGACCTGCACTTCAGGATCATTCGTGATACCTGCGTCCTTGCGCAGGCCGAGTTAGCCACGCATCATGGTGCCAGCGTATGAAACAATTCGTCTGAGGGTCAATTCGATTCGAGTGATAACAAGATGAACGAGCACACGGCTATTTCTCGAGGAGAGGCATTCGGCCCAGCCGTGCAAGGTACTGCCTCATTTTCTAAGTTCATGACGGTGCTGCAGGTGATCGCCGATAATCCGGGAAAGCACGATATCGCTCAACTCACCGCCACCATTGCGTTCCCCCGTGCCACGACGTACCGAATTGTTGCTGGCCTTGCCGCAGAAGGGTTGGTAATCCAGAATCCCGACGGCACCTATTCGCTGGGCAATCGCTTAATTCAGCTTGCATCAAAAAGTTGGGAAGCGTCCGATATTCGCACGGCAGCCCGCCCCTTCATCGAGGCGCTTCGCAATGCCACCAAGGAAACCGTTCATCTTGCGGTGCCAAGTGGTAACGGTATGGCCTATATCGACAAGCTGGAAAGCCCCAACGCAGTGCGTATGATGACCAGGATTGGTGCGCGCGTCGAATTTCATTCGACCTCCGTCGGCAAAGCCTATCTCGCAGCTCTT
>DASYHX010000556.1:0-19089 GCA_035998065.1 Pseudorhizobium sp. | reverse complement strand
CGAAACCCTATTTGACGACCTCAATCGGAAGGTCAGTCTTCACCGATGGGATGCCGTTCTTGCGGGTGAGGTGCGTAGACTGGAACCGACGCTAATGTTTGGGTTCATCCGCTGGGTGGGCATCCTTTACCTGCTTTTCCTCGCTTTCAAGCTCATCAAATCGGCTCTCGAACCCACGGTATTGCTGCTTACGGTCAAAGGCGTCCAAAACAGCTCATGACGGGCTTCCTGACTTCCTTCTCAATCTGAAGGGCATGCTAATCTACGTCGCCGCCCTCCCCCAGTTCATCGATCAACAGGGCGATGTGACGCTGCAGGCGATTACACTGTCAGTTGCGTTCATCTTCTGGTGCGGCGTTGTATTTGATCCTGAGCATAGCCTTGTCTCGCATAGGCGGGCGGCGGTCTCATTGAACAAAGGAAGAGGTTTGCAGATGGGCCGCGGGCGGATTGATGCTGCTCGCAGCAGGTTTCACGGCGGCAGCTCACGGATAACCTTCGAGAGTTTGCTGCGCTCACCCTGCCGGCCGGGCTGCCGGATTCGGGTTAAGGCTCTATGGTACTAATAGGTGAAAAATCCTCGCTCCCATGTCACACCAGACCATCCTACATCGTCATGTCATCGTCACCCCAAACAGAGGATAACGACGATGACGCCGAGACTTGATCCCTTTGACGCAGCGCCCATTCTCATGAAGAAGTGGATGGGCATGTCGATGGATGCCGCCGCAAGCCTGGAATCCAGCCTGATTGAATTGGTAAAAATCCGCTCCTCGCAGATCAACGGCTGCGCCAACTGCATCAACATGCACACGTCCGAGGCCCGCGCCAAGGGCGAGACCGAGCAGCGGATCTATCTGCTCTCGGCCTGGCGCGAGGCGCCGTGCTATACCGATCGCGAACGGGCCGCGCTCGGCTGGACCGACGCTCTGACGCGGCTTTCGGAAGGTCCTGCGCTGGAGGCCGCGTACCAGGCCTTGGAAGCCGCATTCAGCGAGGAGGAACAGGTGAAGCTCACTTTGATGATCAATGTCATCAACGGCTGGAACCGGCTGGCGGTTGGCTTCGGGCTGTGGGTGGAGACGCCTGCCATTCCCGACACAGCGAAGGCAGTCGCCTGATGGGGAGCGTCGGCCACGAGGATGCGGCGGCAAGCTTTGCGCCGCTTCGCCCCAAGCTGATGCGCGTCGCCTATCGCATGCTGGGTTCGGTGGCCGATGCTGAGGACGTGGTGCAGGAGGCCTTCATCCGCTGGATGAGGGCCGACAGAACAGAGGTCCGCGAAGCAGAGGCCTTCCTGCGCCGCACCATCACGCGGCTTTGCCTCGACCAGCTGAAGTCGGCGCGCAAGAAGAGGGAAACCTATATCGGCCCCTGGTTACCCGACCCCGTTGTCGAGGAGCAGGAAGAGGAGGACGTCACGCTGCCACTGATGCTGGCGCTGGAACGCCTCTCGCCTTTGGAACGCGCTGCCTTCCTGCTGCACGATGTCTTTGGGCTGGAATTTGAGGAGGTGGCAGCGTCGGTCGGTCGTGAGCCGGCAGCGTGTCGGCAGCTCGCGACGCGGGCACGCGCGCATGTGCGCGAGGCGCGCAGCCGGTTCCAGGTCGACAGGAAACGCGGGCTGGAGATCGCCCAAGCCTTCTTGGCTGCGTCGCGCAGCGGCGACATGACCGCGCTTTCTGCCATGCTGTCAGCCGACGTCAGCCTGCATTCCGACGGTGGCGGCAAGCGTCCAGCAGCACTGCGGCTGCTCTTCGGCATCGACGACGTCATGAAGCTCCAGCGTTCACTGGTGCGCTTCTTTGAGAAAGGCGGCTGGGAAGTGGTGCGGATCGCCATGGTAAACGGCCTGCCGGGCTTCATTACCCGCGAGGCGGACGGCGAACTGCAAACCACGGCCCTCGATATCGAGGATGACAAGGTGACGGCCATCTACGTGATGCGCAATCCTGACAAGCTGAAGCACCTGCACTGAGCGGCAGGGGGCTAGGGTATCAGGCGTTCAGGCAGCGTGCGGAACCCGTCCACCGCCCGCTTCGAAGTCGCTTGCGGATCGTCGGAATTTGCAATCCACAGCGCCGCATGAGCGCTGGCGCCGTTGATCAGCCGTGCGGTGACGTCGATGTCAATGTCTGAGCCTATCTCGCCGTCTGTCTGGAGCTGTCGCAGCGCGTCAGCGTGCGCCTGATTGCAGCCGTTGGTGCCTGGCCACTGGGAGATATCTCCCAGGACGGCAGTACCGTCGCAAAACAGGATGCCCTGGATCTTGACAGGAACCAAAACGATGGCCCGGCAGTTGCGCAACCTTTATTGTATCGGAAAGACGTCCAAGCCGCCCGCTTCGGGCAAGGGCGTGATCGTTTCCTCTCCTCGCCCACGGAGCTATTAGTCAGTGGGCTGATGTTTGCTTCACAGATCTCCATACGGCGTTTCCGGACGCGCTAATACCAGCGGTAGAAGTGCGAGGCTTAATCGGCGCAAAACAACTCCATCTGGAGACATGTTCATCGGCGACCTTCGAAGATTAGGCTGATCAGCAGCTCGCCGTCGCCGAGCCTAAACGGTGAGGTCGTAAGTTATCCAACTTGTTTTTATAGCCAGCCGGTCATAGACCGCCCGACCTCGATAGTTTGTTTCCGCGGTGATCCAACGAACGATTGACCAGTTTTCCCGCGCGGCTATGGCACGAACTCTTGCGATCAAGGCGTCAGCCGCTCCAGATCCGCGTGACTCCGGAGAAACGTAAAGATCATCAAGATAGCAGCCGACCGTGGCCGACAGGGGCCTTGCAAAGGGCCGGTAGTGGGCGAGGCCTATGAGGAAACCAGCCTCATCCTCGGCCACCAGTCCTCTGGACTCTTTTTCGTCGTCATGCAGCCAAGACCAGACAGTGCTTCTCATCTCATCCGTCTGCTCGACTCTGTAGAAGGTGGCATAGCCCTTGTACAAGAGGTCCCACTGATGGCGGTCCGCCTGGCGGACATCCCTTATGATTGGGGTGATCATAGTCTTCCTTCCTTTATCCAGCTTAGGAGGAGGTGAAAGCTGTCAAACGTGCGCTGACCAGGAAACACTGAGTCATCGAGCCCGGATGCGGCCTGCTGCGGGAGTAGTACTGCCACAGCCAGCCTTCTCGATCCATGCTTCCGCCTGCGTTCGCAACCTATGTTCTGGCGATAGTGTCAGCTCGGATGCCCGCGGCCGAGCCGTGGACGATTGGGATAGCGGCGATCGTTAACAGTCTCAACTTGAACAAGCCAGCGATTGGCGCAGCAGCCGCCAACACTCAAACGTGCTGGCCACCATTGATGTGAACCTCCGCCCCATTGACGTATGATGATGACGCGTCGCAAAGAAAATAGATCGTCTCGGCAACTTCACGTGGCTCGCCCAATCTTTGCATCGGCACTTCCGCCGCAACCAGCTCATTTGTGCCGGGTGACAGGATCGACGTACCGATCTCGCCGGGTGCGATAGCGTTGGCTCGGACGCCCCGGCGCCCGAATTCAAAGGCCATTTCCCGCGTCAACGAACCAAGGGCGGCCTTGGATGCTGCATAAGCAACGCCGGCGAAAGGATGGACACGCGATCCTGCGATTGACGTGACATTGACGATCGATCCTTTTGCCGCTTCTAGCTCCGGCAGAAGCGCGCGAGCGATCAGCGCCGTTGCGATGAGATTAACGTTGAGCACCTGTGTCCAGACCTCAGCATTCGTATTTGTTATGCCTAGTCGACCTGATCCCGCGGCCTTCGGTGAGATGCCGGCGTTGTTGACGAGCGCATGTAACCTGCCGTCCGGCAGGCGCTCGCGGACCGACTGTGCGAGTCGATCGATCTGTGTCAGGTCTCCTAGGTCGGCTTGAATATGGCTTTCTCGACCGGACTGCCAGGAGCATTCCTCCGAGAATGGTTGTCGTGACACGGTGAGAACCCGCCAGCCCTTCGTCTTGAACAACTTGACCGTCGCGTGGCCGATGCCCCGGCTCGCTCCAGTCAGCAAAATATAACGCGTTTCCTGGATCATGAGCACTCTCCTTGCTTAATCATCGCTATGCGATTGCCGAGGCAGGCGGTCTTGCCTCCGCACAGCAACCCTCGCACTGTCCGCTCATCACGAGACCCGACGGGCATGGTATCTGGCTTGATCGGCTGAAGTCGGCGCGCGGGTAGGAGAATCGACGGCACGAACGTGTGGTAGTTCAGTCGATCCAAGGCTCCGTTGTCAGCTATCGGCTCGATCAAGCGAGGCAGCCCCGCGGGGCAACGCCGCCTTTCAACGTTCAGAGTACGGGACGACGATGAGCGTCGGCCCGTCTTCCCGAAGGGCTGCAGCGAAAGCAGCGTTGAATGCCTCCAAGTTGTCGACCTTCGTCGTCGCAACGCCCATCCCTTCCCCTAGTCGCACCCAGTCCAGATCGGGCTTGTCCAGGTCGATCATTGCGGTGGCGTTCGGCCCCGGGACGCCAAATCCGACGTTGGCAAACTCGTGGTGAAGCGTTGCATAGGAGCCGTTGGCCAGTAGCACTGTCACCACATTGGCCCGCTCACGCGCCTGCGTCCACAGCGCTTGCAGTGTGTACATCGCGCTCCCGTCGGCCTGCAGGCATACGGTTTTTCGGTGTGGCGCGGCAATCGCTGCGCCAGCGGCAAGCGGCAGACCCATACCAATCGAACCGCCAGTCAGTTGGAGATGATCATGCGGCGCCGTATGCCGCAAAGCTGGAAGGAGCTTGAAGCTGGCACTGATCGACTCATCAACGAGGATCGCGTCGTCAGGAAGTAGGGCAGAGATCGAGGTCCCGAGCCCTTCCAGCGTGATGCAGCCGCTACCGAGCTGCCGGTCTCCTCGACCAAGACGCAAGGCGTTCGATGGGGCTTTGCAGGCGCCGAGATAGTCGGCAAGCGCATCAAGGAACACCGCAACCTCGCAAGCGCTGGAAACAGGCGTAAATTTCTCGACCTCTGGCGGCAGGATGAGGCTCGGCTTGCCAGGGTACGCGAAGAAAGCAACTGGCTCCATCATCCCACAGAAGACGGCATGACGGACCTCGCCAAGTGTCTCCAAAGCGCGATCGATCACGTAAGGCACACGCTCGACCGCCACTGCTCCAGCACCCCGTCGCGCGCGGGCCGCGCTGGTGGGGCCAATAAGCCGACATCGGGCTTTCTCCGCGATACGCCCCGCCGCTGTTAATCCCGGTTCGAGCAGTCCAGAGCCGCCGAGGAAAAGCGCCGCACCATCCTTCCGCAGCATTGCTGCAGCCTGTGCGAGGGCGACCTCGTCGACAGTGACTGTCGCAGACGGAGCAGTGGCAGCTGCGGGCTGCCCCCCCGAACTCCACGCGACGTCTGCCGGCACGATCAGAGTTGCCACGGCTCCTCCGCCGATCTTCGACGCCACGACTGCGGCGGCGACATCGCCTCCCAAGTGTGTCGCGCTCGTGCTCGTGCGCAACCAGTGTGACACCGGCTTGGCGAGACCCTCGATGTCACTTGTTAGCGGCGCGTCGTACTGCCGGTGATATGTTGCGTGGTCACCGATAATCGACAGCATCGGCGTGCCCGCCTTTCGGGCGTTATGGAGGTTGGCAATGCCGTTTGCCAACCCAGGTCCAAGGTGGAGGAGAGACGCTGCCGGCCGACCGGTGATACGGGCGTAGCCGTCCGCCGCTCCCGTCACCACCCCTTCGAAAAGACCGAGTACGCAACGCATCTGGCTGTAGCGGTCAAGCGCGCCGACAAGGTGCATCTCCGACGTGCCTGGGTTGGCGAAGCATGTATCGATCCCGGCGCCAAGCAGGGTTTCCACTAGGCTTTCAGCACCGTTGAGCTGGTTTGAATGGGCGTTCATGGTGGCTTCGGCCTCCGGTTCAGATGATCTTGCGGCCGATGGCACGCGATGCCTCGCGCAGGAGAGCGACGTTGCGCTGGAGTTCCGACCTGAGGGCTTCCGTCAATCCTGATACGCTGAGAGCTCCGGCCAACTTGCCGTCACGGTCAAAAATTGGAACGCCGAGGCCGGCCAGCCCGAGCACGAAATCGTCGACCGCAAATTCGTAGCCCTGCTCGTGAATGCGTTGTGCTTCCCTTCGAAGAGTTGGCGGGTCGGTTACGCTTGCAGCCGTTCTTTTCAGCAACGGCTGAGACAGCGCGCGCTCCTGGTCTGCAGGGGACATATAGGCGAGAAGCACGCGGGGTCCGCCGCCGCAGTTCAAGGTGGTGCGGGCACCGACCGTGAACCATGGCGCGTCGACACTAGGGACGGAAGCTCGGACCCGTTCGACGCATAGTCCCATTCCGTCGTGAGGGATCCAAAGGAAGGATGTCCCGCCAACCCGATCAGCCAAGTCGCCAAGAAAGGGAGCTGCCACCTCCCGCAGATCCCGCCCGGTCTCAACCGCCGACGCGATTTCGAGCACTCCAACGGTCAGCGAATAAAGACCGCTGCGGGTGTCGTGCTCCACGATGCCGGAGGCTTGGAGTGTGTAGAGAAGCCGGCGCGCCGTGCTTTTATCAAGTCCAGAAGCCTGGGCAAGCTCGGTCAGGGTTCGTTTAGGAAGAGAAGCTGAGAATGCGCGTAGCAAGGCGATGCCGCGCTCCAGTGCTCTAACGACAGGGACCCCGGGCTTGGCTTCAAGCCTCATGCTCTCGATGTCTCGAGATCCGCTACTGTTCATGCAAGATGCTTTATTCTGTGTCATCAGGTGACATAGTTATCATCGGTTGACACGGGTGTCCACCATTGCTCTACTCCAAAGGTCAGGCGGATAAGACCGGGAAACGGCTGCACGCCACAGGGAACGATCGCGATAAACTGGAGATGGAATCCGATGATAATGCGCACCTTTTTCGTGGCCGGCGTGGCCGCGCTCGCGTTTGCTTTATCTTCTGCAGCCCAGGCGCAAGTCCAAGGGGGCAGTGTCAGCGTTGTTGTGACGCCCGAGCCACCCATGCTCATGCAGGCGCTCAACCAGAACGGCCCCACAAACATGATCGCAGGGAGCATCTATGAATCGCTCCTGCGCTTCAACGAACGGCTTGAGCCACAGCCATCCCTCGCCCAGAGCTGGGAAGTCTCGGAAGACGGAACCGTCTACACCTTCAAGCTTCAGGAAAACGTGACCTGGCATGACGGTAAGCCCTTCTCCGCCGATGACGTCGTCTTTTCGCTCGACGTCTTTCTGCGCGAGGTCCATCCGCGCTGGCGTCCGATCGTCAATAATCAGGTCAAATCCATCGAGAAGGTCGACAACAACACCGTCCGCCTTACGCTGAAGCAGCCCTTCGGCCCGCTTCTCCTGGCGATGGAGACGGCTTCAGCCCCGATTGTGCCCAAGCACATTTACGAGGGCACGGCCTATGCTTCCAATCCGATGAACAACACACCGATCGGAACCGGCCCGTTTAAGTTCAAGGAGTGGAACAGAGGGTCTTATGTACACCTCGTAAAGAACGAGGACTACTGGATGGAGGGTAGACCCTATCTCGACGAGATCTACTGGCGATTCATACCCGATGCTGCCGCACGTGCAGTGGCGTACGAAACCGGTGAAGTCGACGTTCTCAGCGGCGGTGCCGTGGACATCTTTGACGTCCCGCGGCTTTCGCAACTTGAGAACTCGTGCGTGACCAGCAAGGGGTGGGAAATGTTTGCGCCGCACGCGTGGATCACGATCAACCACCGTAACGGCATTCTGGGCAATCAACTGTTCCGTCAGGGGCTGATGCACGCAATCGACCGCGAGTTCGGTCGCGACGTGGTGTGGAACGGATTTGGAAAACTTCCAACCGGCCCGATTTCCTCCAAGACCCGCTTCTACGACGCCGAGGTCGTGACGTACGACTACAATCCCGAAAAGGCACGCGAACTCATCAAGGCATCAGGCTATACCGGAGAGCCTTTGGAATTCCTTGCCCTGCCCTATGGCGAGACCTGGACGCGCTGGGCCGAAGCGATCCGTCAGAACTTTGCCGACGTTGGTGTCAATCTGCAAATAGTCACCACCGACGTACCCGGCTGGACGCAGCGCACCAGCGAGTGGAACTTCGACATGACCTTCAACTTCCTCTACCAGCTGGGCGATCCGGCCATCGGGGTGGCGCGAAGCTACATTTCCTCCAACATCATCAAGGGAAGCCCCTTTGCCAATGTCGGCGGCTATTCAAACGAGAAAGCCGATCAGCTTTTTGCGCAAGCCGCAACCGCACCAAAAGAGGAAGAGCGTCAGGCTCTCTACACGCAGGTACAGAAGCTCCTTGCTGAAGACTTACCGGTGCTCTGGCTTCTCGAGATGGATTATCCCACCATCCACCGCTGCAACGTCAAAAACCTCATCACAACTGCGATTGGCATCAATGACGGGTTCCGGGACGCCTGGAAGGAATAAGCCTTTCGTCAGCCACTTCACCCCCGGCCCGCTTTCGGCCCGGGGGTGAAAGAGGTGAGGATTTGCATGATGGTGTTCGGAAAGGCAACAAATGGATCTGCTGCGCTTCGTTTTGATGCGGCTAGGCAAGGGTGTGATCGTGCTCTTCGCCATTGCAGTCTTGAACTTCTTCCTCGTTAGAGCCGCGCCAGGCGACCCCGCTCAAGTCATGGCCGGAGAAGCTGGCGCTGGTGATGAGGTCTTTTTGGCCCAGTTGCGCCAGCAGTTCGGCCTCGACCGTCCGCTCTACGAGCAACTGTGGGCCTATCTTTCCAACTATGCGACCCTCGATCTGGGCTTCAGCTACCGTCAACAGCAGCCAGTGCTGGACCTGATATTGGAACGCCTTCCTGCCACCCTCCTGTTAACGGGGTCTGCCTTCTTCATCTCTCTCGTATTGGGGGTGGTCCTCGGCGCGCTTGCCGCCCGACGCGTTGGGAAGTGGTCCGACAGCGCCATCACCACGCTTGCGCTTGTGTTTTACGCCACGCCTTTGTTCTGGATCGCCCTGATGAGTCAGATCGTCTTCTCGCTCAAACTTGGTTGGCTACCTAATGTTGGCTTCGAGACTGTTGGTGGCGGCTACACCGGCATCGAGCGTGCGCTGGACATTATGCAGCATCTCATCATGCCGGCGCTAACACTAGGGCTGTTTTTCACCGCCATATACGCCCGCATGATGCGGGCCTCCATGCTGGAGGTTGCTGGAGCCGACTTCGTCAAGACTGCATACGCTAAGGGACTGTCACCAGCTGTCATCACGCGCCGTCATATTGCGCGCAATGCGATCCTGCCGGTCGTGACTTTAGCCGGGCTGCAAGCGGGACAATTGGTCGGTGGAGCGATCCTAACAGAGACAGTTTTCGCCTGGCCGGGGATTGGTCGGCTGATGTTCGAGGCACTTGCCCAACGCGATTACTCGGTGCTGCTGGGCGTTTTCTTCATCTCGTCTGCGATGGTCGTTATCTTCAATCTCGTCACCGACATCATCTATCGGATCGTAGATCCGAGAATCGGGGCATCAGCATGAGCGCGTTCACCCGCTTTGCCTCAAACCGAGGCGCCGTCGTCGGACTGGGGCTCCTCCTGCTGCTTGTCGCCGTCGTCCTCCTTGCACCGCTCCTCTATCCCCAGTCTCCTTGGCGTATGGTCGGCCGTCCTATGGGCGCTCCCCTGGCGGGCAGCTTCTTGCTTGGCACTGACACGCTTGGTCGCGACGTAGCGGCCGGCATCGTTCATGGCGCGCGCGTATCGCTTCTGATCGGTGTGGTCTCGACGGTCGTGGCTCTTTTGATCGGGGTCCCGCTTGGCGCAGTCGCTGGCTACTTTGGCGGCCTCATTGACGACCTCGTCATGCGCTTTACCGAGTTTTTCCAGACAATACCGAGCTTTGCCCTCGCGATCGTTGTGGTGGCTGTTTTGCAGCCTTCCCTTCTATCAATCGTACTGGCCATTGCCATCGTCTCATGGCCTCCCGTCACGCGGCTGATCCGCGGCGAGTTTCTGTCGTTGAGATCGCGCGAATATGTTCAGGCTGCAATCACAGTCGGCCAGTCGACGCCGCGTATTATCTTCACCCAGATCTTGCCAAACACCTTGGCGCCGATCATCGTGATGGCCTCGCTGATGGTGGCGACCGCTATCCTTTTAGAGTCCTCCCTCTCCTTCCTCGGACTTGGCGATCCCAATCTGATGACCTGGGGATATATGGTCGGTGCTGGCCGATCTCGCATCATCGACGCCTGGTGGATCAGCTTCTTTCCAGGCCTCGCGATCTTCCTCACCGTTCTGGCACTCAACCTTGTTGGCGAGGGTATCAACGATGCCCTCAATCCGCGCCTGCGCAAAGAGGATCGCAAATGACGGAACCGGTTCTCCACGTCGAAGGGCTGTCGCTTTCCTTGCCGAACGTCGCTGACCGTGCTTTTGCTCTCAAAGACGCTTCCTTTCAGATAAACGCTGGGGAGACGGTCTGCGTCGTCGGCGAGTCGGGTTCAGGCAAGTCGATGACGGCCCACGCA
The DNA here is from genome assembly GCA_035998065.1 of Pseudorhizobium sp. GTDB lineage: Bacteria > Pseudomonadota > Alphaproteobacteria > Rhizobiales > Rhizobiaceae > Neorhizobium. The sequence continues at coordinate 8,636 of DASYHX010000556.1, read as the reverse complement.
GTCATGGGGTTGCTACCGCCTGCAGTGAAGGTCGCGGCTGGCAGCATCAGGCTTGCTGGCCGTGAGCTTCTCGGGCTCGACGAGCGGGGCATGCGGCGGTTGCGAGGCTGCGACATCGGTATGATCTTTCAGGAGCCGATGACGTCACTCAACCCACTGATGCGCATCGGCGACCAGATCGGCGAGATGTTTGAGGCTCACGGTGTGCTTCACCCAGCTGCTCGCAACAAACGGGCGCTGGAACTGATCGAGGAGGTCGGCCTGCCCGACCCCGGGCACATCGTCCGCGCATATCCGCACCAGCTTTCTGGCGGCCAGCGTCAGCGCGTCATGATCGCCATGGCGCTGGCGCTCGAGCCCAAGCTCCTCATCGCCGACGAGCCGACCACAGCGCTGGATGTCACCACGCAAGCGCAAATTCTGCGCCTGATCGACCGACTGCGCAGCGAGCACGGCACTGCAGTGCTCTTCATCACCCATGATTTCGGTGTGGTCGCTGAGATCGCTGACCGGATCGTCGTCCTCCAGAACGGTGAGATTTGCGAAACGGGGAAGACAGGCGACGTGCTGCGCACGCCCTCGCACGACTACACGAAACGACTGATCGCCGCTGTGCCTTCACTTACCCCGCCAGAGCCACGGAGCCTTGCGACCGCAACACCGGCTCTGAAGATCGACGGACTCTCCAAGACCTACAGGAGCGGTGGCTTCTTCGCGAAAGGCCGCGAAGTTACAGCGGTGGACAATGTCTCTTTCGAGATTCTGCCGGGAGAGACGCTTGGCCTTGTGGGTGAATCAGGGTCCGGCAAGTCGACAGTCGGCCGCTGCTGTCTTCGGCTGATCGAGCCCGATGGTGGAATGATTAGGCTCGAAACGGCCGAAATCCAGGGGATGACACAACGGATGCTGCGGGCGCATCGCTCCCGCATTCAGATGATCTTTCAAGATCCCTATGCCTCGCTCAACCCCCGTCGGTCCGTTGGGCGTATCATTGCGGAAGGTCCGATAGCCCAAGGTGTAAACAAAAGCACGGCGATGCTGCAGGCCCGCGAGCTGCTTGACCTCGTAGGTCTGGCGCCTGCGGCGGCCGATCGTTACCCGCACGAATTCTCCGGCGGACAGCGGCAACGCATTGGCATAGCCCGGGCGCTCGCGCTCAACCCGAAGGTGCTCGTCGCCGACGAGGCGGTCTCAGCCCTCGACGTCTCGGTGCAGGCACAGATCCTTGATCTCATCCGCGAGATCCAGAACCGGCTGGAAGTGGCTGTCCTCTTCATCACACATGATCTTCGCGTTGCGGCTCAAATCTGCGATCGCATCGCGGTGATGCAGCGCGGTCGGATCGTCGAGATGGCGGCCACGGCTGAGCTATTCGCTAATCCCGCTCACGATTACACGCAAATGCTGCTCGCCGCTGTACCCGGCCGAGAAGCATTCGCACACACTTACAAAACGGAGACCTCTCATGCCACTTGAGCCGGACCTGCGCCACAGGATCACCGCCGCCGTAGAGACCGGATTCGACGAACAGGTGAAGTTGACTCAGGAGATGATCCGCTTCCCGTCGTTGCGCGGCGAAGAGCATGCCATTCAAGATCACGTTTTCCGCCTACTGCGGGCGCGCGGCTATGCGATGGACCGCTTCCACATGGACGAGGAGGCAATATCAGGCCACCCCGGAGGTGCGCCATTCACCCCCGAGCATTCCCGCGCACCGATTGTCGTTGGGATACACCGTCCGCGCGCGGAGACTGGTCGCTCGCTCATCTTGCAAGCCCATGTCGATGTCGTACCGCCTGGTCCTGCAAACATGTGGTCACACCCTCCGTTTGAGCCCGCAGTCGATGGCGATTGGCTCTATGGCCGAGGCGGGGCAGATATGAAAGCAGGTCACATTGCCAACATTGCAGCGCTCGATGCACTGCGCCGCATCGGCCTCCAGCCAGCAGCAACCGTTTATGTCCAGTCCGTCGTGGAGGAAGAATCCACGGGAAATGGGGCACTGATGACCCATCTGCGTGGCTACAAGGCGGATGCAGTGCTAATCCCGGAACCTGAAGACGAGATGTTGGTGCGCGCCAATGTGGGGGTCTTGTGGTTTCAGGTGGAACTGCGGGGGCTCCCAGTCCACGTCCGCCAAATGGGTGCTGGAGCAAACGCGATTGACGCTGCTTACCGGGTTATCGCCTCTTTGCGCGAACTCGAAGTGACGTGGAATGAGCGTAAGAAGGACTACGCCCACTTCGAGAACGAAGTGCATCCCATCAACCTTAACATCGGCAAGATCGAAGGCGGCGACTGGGCTTCTTCAGTCCCGGCATGGTGCCGCATCGATTGCCGGATTTCCATCTTTCCCGGCGTCTCGGCCGAGGAGGCCACACGTGAGATCATCGATCATCTTCATACGGCAGCCCGTGCCGACGCATTCCTTGCCAATAATCCGCCTCAGGTCACCTTCAACGGATTCTATTCGGAGGGTTACGTGCTTGAGCCAGGATCGGAGGCAGAAGCGGTCCTTGGTCGCGCACACGACAGCGCAACTGGATCGCCACTGAGAACATTCATGACGCCCGGCTATCTCGACACAAGGGTTTACGCGCTCTACGACCGCATACCCGCTCTCTGTTACGGGCCCATATCTGAGAACATTCACGGGTTCGACGAGCGCGTCAGCCTAGCGTCGCTGAAGCGCATTACAACCGCGATGGCGCTTTTTGTCGCGGAATGGTGCGGCGTGGAGGCATTGGGCTGAACGAGCACCCAATCAGACATTCCCGTCCGGATCTGCAGCGCGGCACCTCCATGAACTTGTCGTACTTCGACTTACCGGTTCGGTGAAACACTCAATTACGTGACCTAAAAATCTGGCTCATGTTTTGTAAAGTGAGGATGCAACCATGCTACAGGTGCCTGAAAACATCAAACGCACGTCATTCTACATCGACGGAGCATGGCGCGAGCCTGCCGCCTCAGAAGTCATTGAAGTTATCAATCCCGCAAACGAGCGCGCCTACGCCACTATCTCTGCGGGTACGGCCAATGACATTGATGCAGCCGTCAGCGCGGCGCGTGCGGCGTTTGCCGGCTGGAGTACCCGCAGCAAAGCGGAGCGCCTCGGCTTCATCCGCAAGATTGCCGAGGTGTACGAGGCGCGCAGCGACGAAATGGCTCAAACCATCTCCTGTGAGATGGGCGCGCCGAGGACGCTTTCTCGCGAAGCCCAGGCTGCCGCAGGCCTGTTACACCTGCGGGCGTTCATCAAGGTTCTCGAGGACTACAGCTTTGAGCACGTTCCGGTCCCCGAGCGCCCGGAGCAGAAAGTTGTGCACGAACCGATCGGTGTTTGCGGTCTCATTACGCCTTGGAATTGGCCGATGAATCAAATCGTTCTCAAGGTCATTCCCGCTATCGCAGTCGGCTGCACCGTGGTCCTCAAGCCCTCTGAGATCGCGCCGATGTCAGCTATGCTATTTGCTGAATTCGTCGATCACGCTGGACTTCCTAAAGGTGTGTTCAACCTCGTCAATGGAGAGGGCGCTGTCGTTGGAGAGGCGCTCGCGAGACATCCGGAGGTGGACATGATTTCGTTCACCGGTTCCACGCGCGGTGGCACGGCCGTTTCACGCGCGGCGGCGGCGACCGTGAAGCGCGTTTCCCTTGAACTGGGTGGAAAATCACCAAACATCGTATTTGCCGATTGCGATCTGGCAACCACCATCGCCATGGGCGTCGCTCACTGCTTCGAGAATAGCGGGCAGTCCTGCAACGCGCCGACGCGTATGCTCGTGGAGCGATCCGTTTACGATCAAGCGGTTGCCTATGCCGCGCAAGCGGCCCGTGCGACGAAGGTGGGGGACCCCGCCAAAGAGGGAGATCACATCGGGCCTCTGGTGTCGAAGCTTCAGTTCGACAAGGTGCAGGCCCTCATTGAAAAGGCCGTTGCGGAAGGCGCACGGCTAGTTGCTGGCGGCCCCGGCCGTCCCGAGGGTCTGTCGGAGGGGTATTTCGTCCGACCGACGGTCTTTGCGGATGTCACCAATGACATGACGGTTGCGCGCGAAGAGGTCTTTGGGCCGGTGCTGGCAATTATCCCATTCAACACGGAGGAAGAGGCAGTCCGTATTGCCAATGACACACCCTACGGTCTGTCCGCCTACGTGCAGACGCTTGACGAGGCGAGGGCGCAGCGCGTCGCGCGCAAGATGCGGGCAGGCATGGTGCAGATCAACGGCACGCCTCGCGCTCCTGGAACCCCGTTCGGCGGCTACAAACAGTCTGGAAATGGCCGCGAGGGCGGAAAATGGGGCATTGAGGACTTTCTTGAAGTCAAACTGATCAGCGGCTGATGCGGCGCAATCGGACCAACATCACTCTCAATTTGGGCCGCAGAGCCCGGCCAAGGAGAAGCAAATGACTATCATGCCAAACTCGATTGAAGGCCGCGATATGGCGTATCAGATGCACCCAAACGTCAACCTGCGCCAATACGAGAAGTCCGGCGGTTTGGTGATCGAAAGCGGCGACGGCATCTACGTTACAGACATCAACGGCAAGCGATACATCGAGGGTTTGGCGGGTCTTTGGTCTGTGGCGCTCGGCTTCGGAGAAAAGCGTCTTGCGGAAGTTGCCAAGGCGCAGATGGAAAAGCTGCCTTACTACCACACCTTCTCCTACAAGACGCATGGACCGTCGGTCGAGCTTGCCGAGATGCTGATCAAGATGGCGCCGGTGCCCATGTCCAAAGTCCATTTCACATCTTCTGGGTCTGAAGCCAATGATCTGGCGTGCAAGATGGTGTGGTACCGTTCAAACGCGCTCGGCAATAAGGCAAAGAAGAAGATCATCGGCCGCATCAAGGGCTACCATGGCGTCACCATCGCCGCGGGATCTATCACCGGTCTGTCACGCAATCACGACAGCTTCGACCTGCCGCTCGACCGGATGATCCACACGTCCTGCCCCTCCTTTGTCCACTTCGCGAACGAGGACGAGAGCGAGGGCGATTTCACCAAGCGCATGCTCAAGGATCTGGAAGATCTCATCCTCCAGGAAGGCCCAGAGACGATCGCAGCGTTCTGGGGCGAGCCAGTCATGGGTGCCGGCGGTGTTCTGATCCCACCGGACGGCTATTGGGCTGGGGTGCAGGAGATCCTCAAAAAGTATGACATCCTGCTGGTCGCGGACGAAGTTATCTGCGGCTTTGGCCGGACCGGCAAGATGTTCGCCTGTGAGACGCTAGACATCAAGCCGGACGTGCTAGTCGTGTCCAAGCAGCTGACGTCATCCTATATGCCCCTCTCCGCCATCATTATGAACGATCATTTCTACCAACCCATTGCAGATGAGTCTGACCGTTTGGGCGTGTTTGGCCATGGCTACACGGCCTCTGGTCACCCAGTTGCGACAGCCGTCGGTCTAGAAAATCTGAAGATCATCCAGGAACGGGATCTGGTTGCCAATGCAGCCAGCCTTGAGGCTCAATTCCTGGATGGTCTTGCGGCGCTTGCCAAACATCCGCTTGCCCACTCGTCGCGTGGCATTGGACTTCTTGGCGCGCTGGAACTCAAGCCGTGGCCCGACGCCAAAGCTGGTGATGCCGCCGCTGCAGTTGCCGCTGCCTGTGAGGAAGAGGGGCTGATTGTTCGCCACGTCGCTGAAGCGATCTGCTTCTGCCCCCCACTGATCATCACGTCCAAGCAGCTTTGCGACATGCTCGACGCCGTCGAACGCGCGCTCAGCAGGGTCCAATCCGCCCGCGCGTGATCGATGAGGAACGGCGCAATGCTCACGATCGCAGGACGATTACGGCGGTGTCTAGGCATGTCGCTCTGGGGGTTATCGAACGGACGGGCTTTCTTCTTGGAGGCCGACAGGGCTTCGCTGGAGTATCCTAGGCCCCAGCGCTCAAGCATCTGCCGTCGCCTATCCCATGCCCGAGGTGAGACATTGGCGGAGGCGAAGGAGCCGCAACGATATGACATGTTCATCCCTTCATGTGTGTTCGTTGATGCTTCGTCGCCCCCCTTCGTTTCGATAAAGGCTAGACGCTCTGGAGTTCACAATCATGCGCGCGTTCTATCATCCCGATCAGTCACTGCATTGTCCTCGCCAATATTTGCGTTTTGGCAAGGTTGTAGACCCAAAAGATCTGCCGCAACGTACCGCTGCACTCCTGGGGGCACTGGACAAACTTGGGATTACGGTCGAAATCCCTGCCAATGATGCAGGCAAAGCCATTACCAACGTCCATGACACTGCCTACGTTGAGTTCCTTCAGACTGCCTGGAAACGGTGGCTGGAACTCCCATCGGAACGCGGTCCCGAAGTGTGGCCCAGTACATTCCCCTACTGGAGCGGTACACGCGAGCAGGCTACAAGGCCCGCCTGCCGACCTAGCGGCCTGCTAGGACAGTTGGGCTGGTACCTGGGGGACTTATCGGTTCCAATGGGTCAGCACACCTGGCTCTCTGTCGAGCGTTCCGCACAGACCGCAATAGCAGCCGCTGACGTTGTCCTGACTGGTGAGAACGGGTATGCCTTGTGCAGACCTTCTGGTCACCACGCCCGCACGGACCGAGGCAGTGGCTTCTGTTACTTGAACAACACGGCGGTGGCAGCACAACACTTAAGATCGAGATATTCGAGAGTCGCCATCCTCGATCTGGACGCACATCATGGCGACGGTACGCAGCAGATTTTTTACCAGAGGAATGACGTTCTTACGATATCCGTGCACGCGGATCCGGATAACTATTATCCGTTCTTCACCGGCTATTCTGATGAAGTCGGTTTTGGAGACGGTGAAGGTTATAACTTGAATCTGCCGTTGAGACATGGGGCGCGGCAGGACGAAGTGCTTACTGCGATTGAGGTTGCCCATCGCAAGGCGCATGATTTTGGTGCAGAAGTACTCGTGGTCGCTTTGGGGTTCGATGCCCACAAAGACGATCCTATTGGAGTTCTTGCGCTGGAATCCGACGATTTTGCTTCTCTTGGAAAGGCATGCGGCGACTTTGAGCTCCCCACCCTCATCGTTCAGGAGGGAGGATATGCAATCCACGCAATCGGTGAATCTCTGGCAGCTTTCGTCCGAGGTTTTGCCCGGTAGTACGAGCCGATTTGTGAATTATGTTCACCTGAACCCACACTCGACCGCCTGACAGACCTAAGTTGACTGGCGACGCTGAGTGGACGCAACACTGTAGTCGCCACCTCACGACCCTCCGATATACGATGGCAAGGACAGCGTGAATCGGCATGCATCGACCACTCCGACCTCGCGAGCGCGCCTGCCGTAGATCCAAGTTGCGTCATGACCCTGACTGATCGATCTGCTCAAGCGCCACTACGCCAGCATTGCAGAGGCGCTGGCTATCGGTGTTTTGATGCCTGCCTTGCCGGTAATAGGGCATTTCATTTTTCCTTTTACCGGACCTGATGGTCTCCTCAGTTGCTCGACATCATCTCTAGAGGCTCCTATGGCCGGACTATAGCATCCAAGCAGACGACGTTGACGCTGTCGCGTAGCGCAACTGGGCCGCCGCCCGTGGGCGGTAAAATTTGAACATTCACTCCATGCCCCCCTGCGATCCGGTCTCCAAGCGAGCGTCGAGCTGTAGCGAATAACGCATTGCCACAGTAGGCACGCACCTTTGGCCGACGAGCGACCGGGCGATATCGTGCGTGTCACACCTCTTTCAGGCGATGCTCAAGTCGCTCATCACACGTTTCAGTTGGTCAGCACACGCCTTGAGAGGGGCGCTCGTCTGCGTAACCTTAGCCATGGTCATGGCACCTGAATAGGCCGCAACAACGAGTGCGGCAAAGGCATCCGGATCAAGCTTGTCCACCGGCCCTTGGCTGGATCGGACTTTTTGGGCGATCGCGTCGCGCCATTGCCTGAAAATCTCCTCGATCTCCTCGCGGAATTCTGGGTCTTGCAGCGCCATGTCATGTGCCAGGTTGCTCAGCGGACAGCCTGTCACTGCTCCACGAACGTCGAGCTCTGAGACGATGGCGCCGAGAACGTTGAGAATCGCGTCGCGCGCACCGGACGCTGCCTGCATTGGAGCAATCCAGGTCTCCTCGACCGCTTTGACCGCCCTCTCGCGCAAGACTGACAGGCCGATGTCCTTCTTGGTTGGGAAGTGATGAGCGAGTGCGCCGCCGGAGACGCCTGCCGTTCGCTTGAGATCATGGATTGATGTTGCATGGTAACCGTGGCCGACAAAGCTTTCGTAGGCAGCGTCGATCAACCTGTTCCTCATAGCCGAGGGGTCGTTTCGCCGCTCCTGCGTTCGTGCCCCGTCCTTCTTCGATTTCTCTTCCAACGCAACCATACCTTCCGTTCCACGGAGCTTGACAATACAGGGCAATTGCCCTGTACTCAACAGGACGATCGTCCTGGCCGTGGAGAGCCTTCAGTGAACATGTCTGATTTTGCAGGAGAGGAAAGCGCATCTAGATTCAAAGGCCTCGATACGGCACGCGTGATAGAGCTGAGGCGGTACCGGCTGCATCCTGGAAGCCGCGAAGGATTGATCAGTCTTTTTGATCGGGAGTTCGTAGAGGCGCAGGAAGAGACTGGTATCGATGTGCTAGGTCAGTTCCGTGACCTTGATGACCCGGATAGTTTC
>DASYHX010000449.1:0-5224 GCA_035998065.1 Pseudorhizobium sp. | reverse complement strand
GACCGGAAGCCTTGCCCACAACCAGGGCCTTTCGGAGCGGCGTGCCGCTTCGGTGGCCAATTACTTGGCAGGCCGTGGGGTGGACCAGCGCCGTATGTCGACGCTTGGCTTCGGCCCGTCCCAGCCGATCGCGTCCAACGCGACGCCGGAAGGGCGCGCCCAGAATCGCCGCGTCGAAGTGCTGATCGCACCGATCTCACAGTAGGAAAAAACTTGGCGGACCCCCTCTGCGGCGGTTCGCCAAGATTTTCTGCGTTAGAGAAGTCCAGGTAGCGTTTTATGCGCCGCGTCCGTCAATTCTTTCGATTGGCGATGAAGCGTGCGGCGTGCTGCAGGATAGCGGCACGCTCGCCATATGGCGAAAGCAGCTCCACGGCCACCTCGGCAAGTGCGTCGAGCCGCTCCTCCGCCCAGGTGATACCGTTCAGAGAAACCAGCGTTCCTTTGCCACGGGCGGCGTCCTTGCCGGTTGCCTTGCCCATGGTTTGCGCGTCCGCCGTCACATCCAGGAGATCATCGGCAAGCTGAAAAGCGAGTCCGATCGTTTCGCCAAAGTGGCGCATCTGCTGCCGGTCCGCTTCTCCGGCACCCGCGACAACAGCGCCCGCTTCGCAAGCAAAGCGAAGCAGCGCGCCTGTCTTCATGGCCTGCAGGGTCACAATCCCGGCTTCGTCCGGCGGAGTGATCTCGGCGGCGAGATCGAGGGCTTGCCCACCGGCCATGCCGCCAAGGCCTGCTGCGCGCGCAAGTGCCAAGACGAGTTCGGTTTTATGCCGGTCGGAAAGATCCGTTTCAGGCGCTGCTATGATGTCGAAGGCATAGGTCAGGAGGCTATCGCCGGCTAGGATGGCCGAAGCCTCGTCGAAGGCTTTATGAACCGTTGGCTGCCCGCGACGCATATCGTCATCGTCCATGGCCGGCAGATCGTCATGAATGAGGGAGTAGCAATGGATGCATTCCAATGCTGCGCCCACGCGCGCCGCAGCCTCACCCTGACCACCAAGCATAACTGCGGTTTCCATCACGAGAAAAGGTCTCAGACGCTTGCCGCCGTTGAGCGCGCCGTGTCGGATGGCGGCCATAAGGTTTGCTGGGCGGATGATTTCGCCTGGCAGGCAAGTGTCGCTCAGCAGGGTCGCGAGAAGCGCTTCGGTCGCGCTGGCGCAGTTTGTCAGGCGTTGCTCGAACACATCGGTTGGTCGGGTCATTCTTGCTCTTTGGCATGCTGCGCTTTTGTAGGCAACGCTGCTTCGGTCCCTAATCTGTCTTGCTCCTTTCGCTGGCATTCCCCGTGTGCAGCGTCTAAGAAGCGGATCTAAGCAAGAGGGCGAGCGTGGAAGCCGAGCCGGACGAGTTCGTAAACGAGCGACAGACGCGTGCAGGTAGCCGGGGGCGTTCGCCAATCCGGCGCATTTTCCGCCGACTGATACTTCTTGGTCTGGCTCTGCTCGTCGCCCCATACCTGCTGGTTCTAGTTTATGCGGCCGCCTTCGTGCATCCGGTATCGACGTTGATGCTAGCCGATCTCCTGAAACTGCAAGGCTTTGACCGGCGCTGGGTCAGCCTCGACGAGATCTCTCCCAACCTCGTGCAGGCAGTGATGATGTCGGAGGATGGGCAATTCTGTCGCCATGGGGGCGTCGACTGGGGTGAAATGAAGGTCGTGGTGCAAGAAGCACTCGAGGGTGAAACCACTCGCGGCGCAAGCACCATTCCCATGCAAACGGCGAAGAACTTGTTTCTCTGGAACGGCCGCTTCTTTGTCCGCAAGGTGCTGGAGCTGCCGTTGGCAATCACCGCGGATTTCGTCTGGTCGAAACGGCGGATGATGGAGATATATCTCAACATTGCCGAATGGGGGCACGGCATCTACGGTGCCGAGGCCGCCGCCCAGCACCATTTCGGCGTTCCAGCGAAGGAGTTGACGCGACGCCAGGCAGCATTGCTTGCCGTCTCGCTCCCCAATCCTATCACCCGTGTCGCGAGCAAGCCGGGCAAAGGCATGCAGAGGCTGGCGGGCGTCGTGGAGCGCAGGGCAAGAAGCTCGGGAGAGTACATCACCTGCATTTATGGGTGAGTTCTCCTCTTTTCATTGGTCGGAGCCGAGTTGTCGCGCTATCCCACTTCATAGGGTCCAGGTGGAGATGGCTATGAATGCGCTGACGCTTTATATCGGCAACAAGAACTATTCCTCCTGGTCCTTCCGCCCGTGGATCGCCATGACAGCTGCCGGCATTGCCTTTGAGGAGGTGCTGATCCCGTTCGATTTTCCAGCGGGCAATCCACGCTTCAAGGAGGTGTCTCCTACTGCCCGAGTGCCCGTCTTGCATCACGGTGAACTGTGGATTTGGGAATCCCTCGCGATTATTGAGTATGTGGCGGACCTTTTCCCCGATCACCCAGTCTGGCCTGGCGCTGCGTCCGACAAAGCGATTGCCCGGTCGGTTTCGACGGAGATGCTGGGAGGGTTCCGCGCCTTGCGCAACGCCTGCCCAATGAACTTCCGGCGGCCACGACGCTCCATCGACCTTCCCCCGGGTGTCATGGAGGATGTCGAGCGCGTCTCCTCGATCTGGAAAGAGTGCCGTGACAGGTCAGGTGGCCCTTACCTCTTCGGGGCCTTTTCAGCTGCTGATGCCATGTTTGCCCCGGTCGTGAACCGCTTCGATGTTTATGACCTCGTAGACGATCGCGAGGTGCTAAGTTACATGGAGGCCGTGCAGAGCCATTCAGCCTGGCTGAAATGGCGGGAGGCGGCCCTTGCGGAAACCTGGGTAGTGGCTGAAGACGAGGCTTGACAGCGTCGCGGATTTTTTGCCGCGGGGACTGGTCAAGTGCCCGTTCAGCATGTATAAGCCGGCCCAATTTCCGATATTGAGGCTTGTCCATTTCGGCTTGATTTGCCGGGGACGATGCTTTCGCACGAAAGTGGAGTAACGAGAATGGCTGTACCCAAGAGAAAAACAAGCCCGTCGAAACGCGGTATGCGCCGTTCGGCAGACGCGCTGAAGAACCCGACCTATGTCGAAGACAAGAACTCCGGCGAGCTGCGCCGCCCGCACCACATCGACCTAAAGACGGGGATGTATCGTGGTCGTCAGGTGCTGACACCAAAGGAAAGCGCATAAGCGTTTGTTTATGTAATAAAAAAGGCCGGGTTTACCGGCCTTTTTTATTGCGCCGTTGTCGACCTGTTAGAGGCTATCGATCCGGCTCTGCAAGGCCCGCAGCTGTTCCTTCAGCTCGTCAAGATCTTTAGGGTCGCTCGTCTTTTCATTGGCCGCGGCGCCCTGAGCACCGAAGGGCGAGAACATCTGCATCGCCTGGCGAAACATCTCGGTGTTGCGGCGAACCTGCTCTTCCATCAATTGCATCGGTGCCTGCAGGTTCTTTGTCAGCGGCGTTTCACCGAAAGCTCGCGTCATCTGCTCGCGCATCTGCACCTGCTGATCGGCGAAGGCGTGCATGGAATGCTCGAGAAAAGTCGGGACGACCATTTGCATCTGGTCTCCATAGTAGGAGATCAACTGCCGCAGAAATGAAATTGGCAGAAGCGTGTTTCCTGTTTTTGATTCCTGTTCGAAGATGATCTGTGTCAGCACAGAATGGGTGATGTCGTCCCCGGTCTTCGCGTCCTGAACAAGAAACTCCTCCCCTTTCTTCACCATTTTTGCGAGGTCCTCCAGCGTCACATACGTGCTTGTGCCCGTATTGTAGAGGCGCCGGTTGGCATATTTTTTTATGATGGTTTCGCCTTCATTCTTGGCCATGTTTGCCTCCTCGGAGCCGTGCATTCATGCGGATGGGCTCTCCCTGATAAACTGTAAGCCCAAAAATACGGGACTGACAATGTCGTTTTGTGCATCGCGGTGCACGCCATGCTGTGTGGCTCAGGTACGGCAAGGAATTGATCTGTGTCACCTCCGGGTTCTTACGTGTTTGACTCCGGATGTGACCCCTGCCAGTGTTTCGCCACAACAAAATTCGAGGAAGCGCCATGAGCCAGCCATCAATCGTCATAGCCGCCGCAGCCCGTACCGCCGTTGCCTCATTTAATGGTGCCTTCGCCAATGTTCCTGCTCATGAGCTTGGCGCCGCCGCCGTTCGGGGAGCCCTCGAGCGAGCAAAGGTGAGCTCCGATGAGGTCGACGAGGTTATCCTTGGACAGGTCCTGCCGGCGGGCGAGGGTCAGAATCCGGCAAGACAGGCGGCGATGAAGGCGGGGGTGCCGCAGGCGGCAACGGCCTGGGGCGTCAACCAGCTCTGCGGCTCCGGCTTGCGCGCCGTTGCGCTAGGGATGCAGCAGATCGCTCTGGGTGATGCGCGCATTGTCGTTGCCGGCGGGCAGGAGTCCATGTCGATGGCGCCGCATTGCGCGCATCTGCGTAACGGCGTGAAGATGGGCGACATGAAGATGATCGACAGTATGATCAAAGATGGCCTTACCGACGCCTTCTACGGCTACCACATGGGCATCACTGCCGAGAACATCGCTCGCCAATGGCAGCTTTCGCGCGACGAGCAGGATAACTTTGCAGTCGCCTCGCAAAATAAAGCTGAGGCAGCTCAAGCTGCCGGCAGGTTCAAGGACGAGATCATTCCATTCGTCGTCAAGGGGAGAAAGGGCGATGTCACCGTTGATGCCGACGAGTACATTCGCATCGGCGCGACGCTCGACAACATGGCCAAACTCCGCCCAGCCTTCGATAAGGACGGCACCGTAACCGCCGGCAACGCTTCGGGTATCAACGACGGAGCTGCTGCCGCGGTGCTAATGACGGAGGAGGAGGCGTCCCGTCGTGGTATTACTCCACTGGTGCGCATCGTTTCCTGGGCAACGGCCGGAGTCGACCCGCAAGTCATGGGCACTGGTCCGATCCCCGCGTCGCGAAAGGCGCTAGACAAGGCCGGCTGGAAGGCAAGCGATCTTGACCTCGTCGAGGCGAACGAAGCCTTTGCCGCGCAGGCCTGTGCGGTCAACAAAGAACTGGGCTGGGATCCCTCCATCGTTAACGTCAACGGCGGTGCGATTGCCATTGGACATCCAATTGGGGCTTCTGGCGCCCGCATCTTGAACACGTTGGTGTTCGAGATGAAGCGCCGCGGTTCCCGCAAGGGCTTGGCAACCTTGTGCATCGGCGGCGGCATGGGCGTCGCAATGTGTGTGGAGGCGATGTAGCGCCTACGGGATGATGAGAGTGCGTCGGGCCTCTCGGGGCCGGTC
>DASYHX010000294.1:0-11230 GCA_035998065.1 Pseudorhizobium sp. | reverse complement strand
CTGCATCCGTAGCCATGGCCTCGAAGAGCCGAGCGAAAAGCAATGTCCGGACTTATCCTCAGCAATGTGACGAAACAGTTCGGCACGTTCACAGCCGTCAAAGAAGTCAGCCTTTCGGTGCCGGACGGCACCTTCGTCTGTCTCCTCGGCCCCTCCGGCTGCGGCAAGACGACCTTGATGCGCATGATCGCCGGCCTTGATCTGCCGACGACCGGATCGGTCGCGTTGGGTGGAGAGGACATCACCAAGGTCCCAACGCACAAGCGCAACCTCGGAATGGTGTTTCAGTCGCTCGCCCTCTTCCCGCATCTGACCGTCGGCGAGAATATTGCCTATGCCTTGCGGATCCGCGGCATCGACAAGGCGGATCAGAAGAAGCGTGTCGATGAACTGCTGGGGATGATCCACCTGTCCGGCTTTGCCGACAGGTCGGTAAACAAGCTTTCCGGCGGCCAGCGGCAGCGCGTGGCGATCGCCCGCGCGCTTGCCATCTCGCCCAAGCTCTTTCTCCTCGACGAGCCGCTCTCGGCGCTGGATGCAAAGCTGCGCGAGGCTATGCAGGTCGAGCTTCGCCAATTGCAGCAGCGGCTCGGCATTACCACTATTGTCGTGACGCACGACCAGCGTGAGGCGATGACCATGGCCGACACCGTGGTGGTGATGAACGGCGGCGAGATTCGTCAGGCGGCCGCGCCGGTCGACATCTACAGGCAACCCGCCGACTCCTTCGTCGCCGACTTCATCGGCTCGACCAACCTGATCCCCTTCCAGGCGGATGGCCGCGGCCAGGCCTCCATCTTCGGCTCCACCGTCGACGGAATTTCACTGGCGGGTGCGAAAGCGGGCACGATCTGCGTCCGTCCCGAGGACGTCCAGATCGTGACGGCCGAAGGCAGCAGTGTCACCGGCACCGTCACCTTCATTCGCGATCTCGGAGGCACGGTCGAGACCTTCATCGAGGCAGGCGGGCAGCAGATCGTGGCCGTCTCCTCTCCCCGCACCAGACCAAACGTTGCGATAGGTCAGACCGTCGGGCTTCAGTTCGATCCGGAGACAAGCGTGGTACTGGCCCGATGAGACGGGAGCCGCCGCAGCGACTAGCCGACTACGGGCCTCTGGCGTTTCCGGCGGCCATGCTGGTTATCTTCTTCGTGATCCCCTTCGCCACAATGATCACGGTATCGTTCTTTGAGCGGCAGCAGGGCGGCTTCTACGAGCCGGCGTTCGTGCTCGACAACTACGGCCGCTTCCTCAGCCTCTTCTTTGGCAAGGTGCTGGGCTTTTCGCTTTTTCTAGCTATGGCTGTTGCCGCCGCCTGTGTGACTATCGGGGTTCCCTTTACTTACCTCCTATCCCGCTCTTCGCGGGCAGCGCAGATCCGCTGGCTGGTCGCCCTGTTGTCGATCCTGTCCTTGTCGGAAGTGATGATCGGCTTTGCCTGGTCCACCCTGCTCTCACGGACCGCCGGTATTACCAACCTGTTCGCATTGCTGGGCTTGATGGAGGCCCCGCAGGCGCTGACGCCAAGTTTCGGTGCAGTGATGACGGCGATGACCTACCAGGCATTGCCGTATACCGTGCTGGTTCTCTATCCCGCCCTGGTTCGGCTTGATCCAACCTTGACGGAAGCGGCACGCACGCTGGGCGCTTCCCCCGTCAACGCCTTCTTCACCGTGGTCGTGCCCGCCTTACGAAACACCATCCTCGCCACCTTGATCATGGTCTTCATCTTTGCCCTTGGTTCCTATCTCTTGCCTCAGCTTCTGGGCCGGCCGCAGCACTGGACGCTTTCGGTCCTGATCACCGATCAGGCGATCTACCAGTCCAACATGCCGTTCGCGGCAGCGATGGCGGTCTTCCTCGTTCTGGTTTCGCTGTCGCTGGTGGGTCTCGCCGTCTATGCGGGACGCCAGAAGGAGGCGGCATGATTGTGCTGCGCCGCCTGTTCTTCGTCGCTGTCGGCCTGTTCCTGGCGCTGCCGCTGATCGTGGTCGCAGGAGTGTCGATCAATGAGAAGCAGACACTTGCCTTCCCCCCGCAAGGCTTCTCCCTGTCGTGGTACGGCGAGATCTTCTTGAATGACGACTGGCGTAACGCTTTGTTCGCCTCGCTGACGCTAGCCGCCCTCTCCGCCGCACTCGCCCTGCTGGTGGCGCTACCGCTTGCTTGGTTCCTATGGCGGCGTATTGCTCCTTGGGCAAACGTCTTCCAGCTTCTGGGGATCGCGCCCTTCACGCTCCCGCCAGTCATCACCGCACTCGGGCTCCTGACTTTCTGGGCAACAAGTGGCTCTTATGGACAACCCTGGACAGCCGTCATCAGCCACGCAATCTTCTTCGTGACCCTGCCGCTGGTGACCCTCTCGCTCGGCTTCTCGGCGATCGATCGCTCGCTGGTCGAGGCTGCCGCAACCATGGGCGCTGACGACAAGACCATCTTCCGGACGGTCGTGCTGCCGCTGATCCTGCCATACATGGTGTCGGGCTATGCCTTCGCTTTTGTTCTGTCGCTCAACGAGTACATCGTCGCCTACATGACGGTGGGCTTCACAATGGAGACGCTGCCGATCAAGATCTTCAACGCGCTCCGCTACGGTTATACCCCAACGATGGCTTCGGTGACGGTCTTCTTCCTTGTTATCGCGGCTCTTGTTTTCGGTCTCATCGCTCGCTTCGGTGACCTCCCGAAACTCCTGGGGGCCATGGGAGAAGGCCGGTGAAGATAGCGGCATTCCAGATGCAGTCGGTGCTCGGCGACATCGAGGCAAACCTCAGGAAGATAGAAGCCGCGGCCGAGAGCGCCGCGGCGCAGGGTGCAAAACTGCTCGTGGCGCCAGAACTGGCGCTAACCGGATATGGCGCCGGCGGCCGCTTTCCATCGCTCGCATCACCTAGAGACGGTGCCGGACCACAAGGGGTCTCGGAGATCGCCCGCCGTAACGGCTTGGCGATCGTTGCAGGCTTCGCAGAGGCTGATGGCAGCACGGTCTACAATAGCGCCCTGCTGACCGATGGTGGCGGCCAAACTTCCATCTACCGTAAGTCTCACCTGTACGGCCCTTATGAGCGGCAGTGGTTCTGTCCGGAAGATCCGAAAGCAGTTCTCGCTGTGGTCGAGGGCGTGAAACTAGGCTTGCTCATCTGTTATGATGTCGAGTTCCCTGAAAATGTTCGCCGCTTGGCGAAGGCAGGCGCCGATCTCGTTGTTGTTCCGACAGCCCTTCCCAGTGGTTGGTCCGGCCAGTTCATTGCCGAACATATGATCCGGGTGCGCGCCTTCGAGAACCAGGTTTTCGTCGCTTACATCAATCACTGCGGGCAAGACGAGAATTTTTCCTATGCCGGCCTCTCGCGCATTGCAGCTCCGGATGGCAGCCTGTTGGCTGAGGCACCTGCCAATGACGAATCTTTGATCTTCGCGCAGATCGATCCGCCAGCGTTCGAGAAATCACGCGTGGAGAACACTTACCTGAGCGATCTTCGCTAGTACCGAGGGATCGCCCGGGTACCAGAGCTTCTAATCCTTCTTTCCCTGTGCTTAGTCATGACCACAACGGCAGCCTGTGAGCTGGGGTAACGCGGGAACTTCATCTCATGTCAGGCATTGCGGATCTTACCAACACAGCGTGCGAGGCGGACATGTATCTGGCGAAGATGACGGAAAAAACGTGGGCTCATCTTCGCTCAATCCGCGACAATCACGGGTTGATCCCCCGGCCAGCCGATGCGGATGAGGCGTCGCTCTTGCTTTACGAACCTTTGGCACGGCGCGGTAAGCCGCTTGTTCTGGCCCAGGTCGGACAGTCGCTCGACGGAAGGGTCGCCACTCCCTCAGGTGATGCTCAGGATGTTTCCGGACGCGACGGAATAGCCCACTTGCACCGCTGCCGTGCGCTTGTGGATGCTGTTATCGTCGGGGTCGGAACGGTGGTTGCGGACGATCCAAGCCTTTCCGTGCGCGCCGTCTCCGGTCGCAGCCCCACCCGCGTCGTTATCGATTGCAACGGCCGGCTGCCCCTCGACGCGAAGATGCTTACCGATGGCGGAAGCCCCTTGCTGGTTCTACAGGCAGACGATGTGCCACCTCGCGATGTCGGCGCAGAAGTCGTGAGGCTTGCGCGGCGCGGACAGGGCCTTCATCCCCAAGACATACTTGATTGCCTCGCTGAACGCGGACTGACGAGCATACTTGTGGAAGGAGGTGCGAAGACCATAGCTAGGTTCATAGAAGCGGATCTCGTCGACCGTCTTCACGTCGCCGTAGCACCGCTCATCATTGGCTCTGGTCCGATGGGCATCAATTTGACCCCGGTAGAGCGACTGGCGGAGGCACGGCGACCTCGGATAAGCGTCTTCAACATCGGAACCGACATTGTCTTCGACTGCGAGTTGCGCACCGCGACGCAGCGGTCCGAACCGTCACGGGAGAGCAAGGACATCCTGATGCCCCACCCGGCATAGGCTCCCTGTAGCCGGAATTGCGTTCTTGCGGAACCGATACCATTCATTCAACCGTTCCGGATCCAGAGCCTCGGTGTCCGCGACCGCGCGAACCACTCCCTCCAAGAATGATCGTTGAAGGTCAGCATCGTCCCCGCTCATCAGCCAGGGACTTTCGGCGGTGGCTACCGTCGAACCGCGCTCTTTGAGCCGCTGGCACAGAAGCTTCCATGCCTCCGGCCCGGCCGAAAGCCCAAATCCCTTGTCGTTCTGCTGGTGCTTGTTGAAGGCTTCCGTCACAGCCGAGTCAAGCGGATGCTCGACCGACCAATATATCTCGCCATTATAGTTCAGGGCAGCGTAGAGAGCCGTCCCCTCGTTTACGACGCGATCCACAAAACGATAAATAAAGGCCGATGAGCAAAGATCGAAGAAAGCAGAAGCCGTGACGAAATCTGCTCGGTCCAATGGGACCTTCGCCAGATCGTTAAGGTCACCGGCGACAAATGCGATACCCTCGGCGGTATGCCGCCGCTCTGCCTCCGCCAAAAGGACCTCATCATAGTCAAACAAGATCCAGGAATTCTGGCGATTCAGAAGCGGGCATAGGGTGCGATAGGTCGACCCGGTACCGCAACCGATGTCGAGGATGGTTGGCATAGACTTCCCGTTCAGCCAAGCTGCCGCCTCCACCAACAGGCTTGGGCTACGAGAAGCCCGGTCAACCGGCTCCCGCAGAGCAAGCCAGTCTACGTCGAAACCGCTCATATCCGTTGCTCCAAAAAAGAGGAAATGGCTGCAGCGGTATCTCTCCACGAGGGCAAGCGAGCGCCGGCGACGGCAGAGGCATCAGCCATCGCGCTACGCGTCTCCGGCTCCGTCAGTACGCGGCGCAAGGCCTCCGCGACCGCTCCGGGCTCGTCCGGCACGACAAGAATACCGGCGGCCTGCGGAACGACCTCAGGAACGGCCCCGACCGCGCATCCAACAACGGGCAGCCCGTGCGCCAGCGCTTCCGCGAAGACCATTCCATACCCCTCATACCGGCTGGCAAGAGCAAATATGTCCGCCCGGGAAAACTCGGAACGAGCATCATCCACCTCCCCCACCAGAACGATGCGCTCCCCAAGACCGTATCGCCGAATCTCCTCGTCCAGCTCCGCGGCAACGTCAGGGTCAAGATCGCGGCTACCGACGATCCGGCATGTCCAGTTCAAGTCCCGCAGTGACGCCAGAGCCGTGATCAAGACGTCGTGCCCTTTACGACGCGTCAGCGAACCGACGCTCAGGATAACTGGATCTTTGCCACCACCAAGAGCAAGGGGAACCGGGTCGGTTCCGGGGAAAGCAATACGGATCTTTCCAGCGTCGACGTCATAGCGCTCGGTGAGGATTCGGGCGGTCGCCGCAGATGTCACGACGATGCCATTGGTGTGGACCAACGCGCGTCGCTCGCTTGCGCTCAATCTGGCTCTTTCTGCACTTGATAGTCCCGTCTCAAGCGCCAGTGGATGATGCACGAGTGCAAAGAGATTGAAGGTTTGGCCATACCTGGCGGCCCAGTCGTCCATAACGCCGAACGCCAATCCGTCGACCAGTAGGACGTCGCCCGCCGGAATCGACCCAAGGGCAGCCTCCGCTGCAGCGAGATCAGGCGCGCTAGGAAAACCCTCACCCAATGGTACCAGGCGTACATCCCACCCGATCTCGCGAAGGCAAGCTATCACCCTGCGATCGTATCCATAGCCGCCGGTGCGTGTCTCCAAGCTCCCTGGGTAGGCAAAATGCAGCCTGCGGGTCACAGATCGGCCTCGTACCAGCCCCGAGCTGCGTGCGACTCGTGCAGCGTAATCTTCATCCGGCAGATCCGGCGGCTGCCCTCCCCCAGCCTCCCCTGCCGGATGGCCTCCGCCAGGCTGTCGAAGATATGTTTGGCCAGGAATTCAGTGGTGGTTATCTTGCCGACCAACGCCTCGACCGCATCGAGATTCTGATAGTTCAGAGGCTTAAGCACCTCTTTCAAGACGTCCGTAGCGAGACCGATATCAACTGCAAGACCGTTTTCATCAAGCTCTTCTGTAAGAAAGGCGGCGTCGACGACAAACGTCGCGCCGTGCAAGCCTTGGGCCGGACCGAAGACTGGCCTCGGTAGACTATGGGCAATCATGATATGGTCGCGAACTTCAACGGCGAACATGGCAAGTTCCTTCTAGTAGCGGATACGGTGGCAAAGGGTTTTCGGCGAACCGAGAATGGATCCATAGACATCAGGCATGGAAGCGAAGGAGGTTTCTCCAGAAATCAGGCTATCGAGCCGTTCGTCGCCAAGAAGCTGCAGGGCCTTGCCCATCCGCCTGCCAAAGCTCCAGCGGGCGCGACGCACGGCGGCGACGGCACCAACCTGTGAACTGATGATCGATAGACGTTTCGCGTGGAAGGCTCGTCCAAGCGGGAGCTCAACGATCTTGTCACCGTACCAGCTCGCCTCAACGATCCGGGCTTCGAAGCCTGCGTGGGAGAGAGCGTTTTGAAGCGCCGCCGGCGACGCGGAAGCGTTGATCAGAATGTCGCAGTCCTCGGGAACATCAGACGGGCTGCAAAAAGTGATGTCGAGCGCCTTAGCCACGTCGGCGCGGGTGGATGTGGTATCGCAGATGACGGTATCCGTGGCCGGAACGCGTGAAGCGACATAGGCGACCAGAAGCCCTACGACCCCAGCTCCGAAGACGGCGACACGATCGCCCGGCAGCACGCCGGCATCCCATACGATATTTAGCGCCGTTTCCATGTTCGCGGCCAGAACTGCACGATCGGATGGAAGATTGTCGGGAAGCACCTGCACCTCTTCAACAGGCACGTAAAACTGATCCTGGTGCGGATGCAGACAGAAGATCTTCTTGCCCACCAATGCCTCCGGCCCCTCCTCCACCAGTCCGATGACCGCATAGCCGTACTTAACGGGGAACGACATTTCGCCCATCTGATGTGGTCCACGCATGCGGTCGAATTCCGTCTCTGGAACCTGACCATTGAAGACCAAGGCCTCCGTTCCGCGACTGACCCCACTGAAGAGCGCCCGCACCCGAACCTCGCCGGATAGTCGCTGCGGCAGTTCCTCCTGACGCAAAGCGCAATGGCCCGCGCTCTCGATCCAGAGAGCCGTTGCCTGATCAGACTGTTGCGGCTCGCCTGCGGCCTCATTCGTCACGGTCACTGTAGCGCTTCTCCATTGCCTCGCGTTGCGGAGTTAGGAGCAATGGTGGGAAGGACAAGTAGACGAGGTGCCGAGCCAGCCTACTGTAAAACATCACGTTTATTTGACGACGCCACCATAGTCGCGCCCTCTGCACCCGCGCCGAATTCTTCCCATGTATCGCCGTCAAGGAGAACGTCATGAATGTTTCACAACATCTGTGGCCGAGCGGAAGCGACGGCTACGAGGTCGAAAGCTCGGTTATGCGGCTGGAAAGGGCAGTATCGGAATTGCGATACGGTCGGCCGGTCGTTCTGCATGGCTCACAGGAAGAGCCGCTCGTCGCCGCTGCACTGGACGCCATTTCTCCCTCCGGGTATGAGCGCTTTGCACGTGCTGCCGAGGGAAACCACGTGCTTTTCCTGTCAAGTCATCGCGGGGCCCGCCTTGGTGTCGAGGCTCCGGAGGGGATAGCGATACCAGCACGCGACATGGATTTTGCGTCAGCCTCGGCCGTGGCCTATGACAGGGACGCGAAAGCGCCGATATCTTGGAAGCCCGCCACACCCCAGATGCGTCTGACGGGGGAAGTAGCGCAACTAGCGCTTCTGCTTCCTGCCATGGTCTGCGTCGAGATGCCCCTCAGATCGAAAGCCTTCGGCGCCTGCGTCGAGTTAAGCCATCTTGACCTGACGACAAGCCGCGCCCACGCTCTCGACTTCCAGATCGTCGTCCGGACAGCCGTTCCTCTTCGTGATCTCGGTGAGTGCGAGTTCGTTGTCTTCCGGGGCGGTCTTGCCCAAAGGGATCAGATCGCGATCGTCGTCGGCAGCCCGGACGTTTCGAAGCCGGTGCCCGTTCGGATTCACTCGTCATGCATCACTGGCGACCTCTGTGGATCCCTCAAATGCGACTGCGGTGACCAATTGAGGAATGGACTTGTCAGGCTGAAGGAACTGGGCGGCGGCGTACTGCTCTATCTCGACCAGGAAGGCCGAGGAACTGGCATCGGCGCCAAGATGCGGGCGTATGGCTATCAGCATGATGGTCTCGACACCATCGACGCGGACGCGGAACTGGGCTTTGGACCAGATGAGCGAAAATATGAAGCTGCGGTCGCAATGCTCAAAGGCCTCAATGTGTCCAGCGTTGATCTTCTGACCAACAATCCTTTGAAAATTGCGGCGCTTAAAGCGGGCGGAATCGCCGTGAACGGCCGCATAGCCGTGACGGGCCGCGTGACTGCGGACAACGTGCAATACCTGCGCACGAAGACCTTACGAGCGGGGCACTTGCTTGACATCGAGCTGATCTCGCGTGCCGCTTCGGAGCTTGCTGATGACTGACCATGCCCAGTTATCGGGCACGAAGCTGATCTTGCCAAAAGGTGCGCCGCATCGAACGCCTTTGGCTGTATACGCGCAGGCTGCTGGGTCGTTCCTGCTCGGGATTGGGCTGATTGTTGTCGCCTTCCGAGTCCTGGCTTCACAGCTTAACCACACCTCCAGTGCCATGTGGCTCGGCCTGGGAATCTACTTAATCATATCGCTGCTGGCATTGATGAGATTGTCCACATACCCTCATCGCCGCTTCGGAGCCGCCAACCTGGTGACCAGTGTGCGGGGCGCGCTCACGGCAATGGTCGGCGGCATTATGTTTGCGTTCGAGGGTCATCAGTACTGGCCAGACTCCCACCTGGACTGGACCATTATCGGCATCGCCGCGATTGCCTTTCTGCTAGACGGTGTGGACGGATACCTCGCCCGCCGAAGCGGTACGTCCTCTCGTTTCGGCGCACGCTTCGACATGGAGATCGATGCGCTGATGATTCTCTTCCTCGCAGCCGGAGCCGCCTTGCTAGGCAAGGCAGGAGCCTGGGTCCTGCTCATCGGCCTTCTGCGCTATTTCTTTCTTGCCGCTCAATTGACGTCCACGCGCTTGACCGGGGATCTTCCTGAATCGATGCGGCGCAAGGTGATCTGTGTGACCCAAGGTGTTGCTCTCTGCGTAGCTCTCGCGCCCGTCATCCCGCCGATTGCTGCGAGCAGTATTCTCCTGCTTGCCCTTCTCGCGCTGCTCCATTCCTTCGTCGTAGACACGGCCTATCTTTGGAACATGAGCAGAGACACCAGCCATGCCCGGTGAACTCCTGCGTGCCCTCGGCTTTAGCCGTTCGTTGCTCATCTACTACGGTCAGCCCTGGCAACGTCGCAAGCTGGTTAACCTCTATCGGGAGTTCGTTCGACCCGGTGATCTTGTCTTTGACATCGGCGCCCATGTCGGTAGCCGTTCTCGTACGTTTCTCTCTCTTGGCGCGTCGGTTGTGGCGGTTGAGCCTCAACCAGACTTCGCCAACTTCATTGCTCGCACAGTCAACCACAAAAGACTGGCTTTGCTCCGGTGCGCAGTCGGTAGGGAGCCGGGATCTGTGGACCTTCACATCTCGAGCCGTCATCCTACGGTCACCACGACCTCCGCCTCATGGCTCTCGTCCGTTCAACACAGCTCCGGCTTTGAAAAAGTAGCGTGGGATCGGCTTGAGCGGGTGGAAATGACGACGCTCGATCAGATGATCTCCGATCATGGCGTCCCGGCGTTCTGCAAGATCGACGTCGAGGGGGCGGAGGCGGACATTCTCCGCGGGTTGAGCCAGGCGGTTCCAGCCGTTGCCTTCGAGTACATCCCTGCAGCTATTGCGGTCGCCCATGAGGCCATACAAGAGCTTCAACGGATCGGCAGCTACCGGTTCAACCGCACGGTCGGCGAGAAGCACCATTTTGTCCATGATCGATGGCTGAAGCCTGAGGACATGACGAAGCAACTGTCCGGACTTCAGCAGTCTTCGCAATCAGGAGACATCTACGCCCGGCTGGAAGGGTGATGAAGGCCCTACCTCGCCCTGCGGTCCGAAAGGAGCATATGAATGGCAACGGCAAGTCCTGGCACAGCGCCCACCAGCAGAAGCGCACCATAGAAGATACTGGCCGCAACGCCGTCCGAGCTGGAATAACCGAACAAGGGCCAAAGCAGCGCCGCCGCGGCCTCCCTTGCACCCCACCCGGCAACGGTAGCGGGAACGAGCATCATCAGAAGACAAAGCGGGATCACAGTGATGGCGGCCAGGTAAGGCAGCGGAGCGCCAACTGCAGCAGAAGCGAGCATATAGAGTCCGAGGTAGCTTCCCACGACCATGAGGCTCAGCACGGACTGGACCCTCCAAGCGCCGTCGTCCACGAAAGCCGTACGGATCGCCCGTTTCAGCGAGCTTATCCGCCTGTAGAGAGCCTTGGGCGGGAACGTCAGCAACAACAGGATGGACGCGCCGAGACATCCTGCCACAACGGCAATTCCAGTCAAAAGCCGGGAGACGTCGGAAGGGAGTTCGCCGAACCCATACAGGGGCCAGATGATCAATCCTGCGCCCGCGAGACCCGCGAAGACACCCTGGCCAGACGCTCGCTCCATAGCCACAGCAAGAGCCGGGACCTTCCACCCGCCAGCCTCAGGTCCTCGGCGGCGGACGGCTCGGACGGCGTCACCGGCTACACCACCTGGCAACGTCTGATTGAGAAAAGAAGAAAGATAGTAGTCGCGAACC
>DASYHX010000291.1:0-9804 GCA_035998065.1 Pseudorhizobium sp. | reverse complement strand
TTCGTCGGTGAGCGTCCGCTCGACCGGCTGGATCAGCACTTCGATGGCAACCGACTTACGCCCCTCGCCGAGCGAGGCGCCTTCGAAGATATCGAAGACGTTGACGCCGGTGATCAGCTTGCGGTCGGCGCTGGTGGCCGCCTTGATGATCGCCCCGGCCTCAACCTGGCTGTCGACCACGAAGGCGAAATCGCGCTTCACGACCTGGAAGGGCGAAAGCTCCAGCGGCGGCTTGGTGCGGGTCGCCTTCTTCTTCGGCTCCGGCATGGCGTCGAGATAGACTTCAAAGCCGCAGAGCGCGCCTGAAACGTCGAGTGCGCCGAGCGTCTTCGGGTGGAACTCGCCGAAATAGCCGAGCACCACCTTGGGTCCCATCTTGATCGTGCCGGAACGGCCGGGGTGATACCAACTGGGCGCACCCGCCTCTACCTGGACGTTGCCCATGGGCAGGCCGCAGGCTTCCAGCACCGCCAGAGAATCGGCCTTCGCGTCGAAGACATCCACCGGCTTGCCGCCGCCCTTGGCGGTGTTCGACCAGAGCCGGCCGGCGCCGTTGATCGACGCCGTTCCGCGGCGGACACCGCCGGCGACGCGGCGCTGGCCTTCCGGCCTGTCGTTCTCATAGGTGCCCGAGACTTCGAAGATCGCAACGTCGCCATAGCCCTTGTCGGCATTGCGCTGTGCGGCGGTGAGCAGCCCCGGCAGCAGCGAGGGACGCATGTCGGACATGTCGGACGCAATCGGGTTCGCAAGCTTCAAGGCCGGTGCGCCGCCACCGAAGAGCTTCGCCTGATCCTCCGGGATGAAGGACCATGTCACGGCTTCCAGCATGCCGCGGGCGGCAAGCGCGCGCTTGGCCGTACGACTGCGCACCTGCAGCGTCGTCAGGATGCGGGTGTTGACCGCCCCGAGGTTTTCGATCGGCTCCGGCTTGATCTGGTCGACACCGTGGATGCGCATGACCTCCTCCACGAGATCTGCCTTGCCGTCGACATCCGGGCGCCAGGAGGGGACCTTGACCGACAGCCGTTCGCCGGAACCCTCGACGCCGAAGCCGAGGCGCGCCAGGATCTCACGGCCCTCATCGGCGGAGATGTCGAGGCCCGTCAGGCGCTTCACCTCGGAGGTCGGGAAGTAGACGAGCTTCGGCTCATAGCCCTTGTAACCGACGACCTTGGCCTCGGCAGCGGTACCGCCACACAGCTCCAGCACCAGTTCCGTCGTGCGCTCGAGCCCCGGCACCATATATTCCGGATCGACGCCGCGCTCGAAGCGGTAGCGCGCATCGGTGATGATGCCGAGCGAGCGACCGGTCTTGGCGATATTGATCGGATCCCAGAGCGCCGATTCGATTAGAACATCAGTGGTGTTCTCGTCGCAGCCGGAATGCTCGCCGCCCATCACACCGCCGATGGATTCGACGCCGTTGTCGTCGGCGATGACGATGTTGTTCGGGGTCAGCTTGTACTCGCGCGTGTCGAGGGCCAGGATCGTTTCGCCGGCCAGCGCGCGGCGCACGGTCAGGTTCCCCTCCACCTTGGCCGCGTCGAAGACATGCATCGGCCGGCCCTGGTCGAAGGTCATGTAGTTGGTGATATCGACCAGCGCATTGATCGGACGAAGGCCGATCGCCTTCAGCCGCGCTTGCATCCAGGCCGGGCTTGGGCCGTTCTTCACCCCGCGCACGAGGCGCAGACCGAAGCCCGGGCAAAGACGCTCGTCATCCAGGATGATCTTCAACTCGACCGGCGTCTCGCCGTCCGTTTTGAAGTCCGGCTTGGCGTGCTGCTTCAGCGTCCCTAGACCAGATGCGGCGAGATCGCGGGCAATGCCATGGATCGAGGTGCAGTCCGGCCGGTTCGGCGTCAGGTTGATCTCGACGACTGGATCATCGAGACCGGCATAGCTTGCAAAGGAGGTGCCGACGGGCGCATCCGCCGGAAGATCGATGATGCCGTCGTGGTTGTCCGACATGTCGAGCTCTTTTTCCGAGCACATCATGCCATGGCTTTCGACGCCCCGGATATTGCCGACAGACAGCGTCACGTCGATGCCGGGTACATAGCTGCCGGGCCGCGCGAGCGCACCGATCAGCCCTTCCCGCGCATTCGGGGCGCCGCAGACAACCTGAACCGGCTTGCCGTCGCCGGTGTCCACCATCAGCACCTTCAGCCGGTCCGCCTGGGGATGCTGCTCGGCCGAAACGACCTTGGCAATGACGAAGGGCTTGTAGGCGGCCTTGTCGTCGACGTCCTCGACCTCGAGGCCGATTGCGGTCAGGCGCTCGCAGATCTCATCCAGCGCGGCATCGGTCTCGAGATGATCCTTGAGCCAGGAGAGTGTGAATTTCATGTGTCTGTTCCTCCCTTCAAGCGCTCAGGCCGCCGAACAGCGTCGGCATGTCGAGCGGGCGGAAGCCGTAGTGGTTCATCCAGCGGACATCGGCGTTGAAGAAGTCGCGCAGGTCCGGCATGCCGTATTTCAGCATGGCGATGCGATCGAGCCCCATGCCCCAGGCAAAGCCCTGGTACTCGTCGGGATCCAGCCCGCCGGCGCGCAACACGTTCGGATGCACCATTCCGCAGCCAAGAATTTCCATCCAGTCGGAGCCCTCGCCGAACTTGACGATCGGCCCGGAGCGGTCGCACTGGATATCGACCTCGAAGGAGGGTTCGGTGAAGGGGAAGAAGGACGGACGGAAGCGCATGGTAACGCTGTCGACCTCGAAGAAGGTCTTGCAGAATTCTTCCAGGATCCAGCGCATGTTGCCGACATGGCTCTTCCGGTCCACCACTAGCCCCTCCACCTGGTGGAACATCGGCGAGTGCGTCGCATCGGAGTCCTGGCGATAGGTCTTGCCGGGGATAACGATGCGGATCGGCGGCTTCTGCGCCTCCATGGTGCGCACCTGCACCGGGGAGGTATGAGTGCGCAGCACCTTGCGCTCACCGTTCTCGTCCGGCTGGAAGAAGAAGGTGTCGTGCATTTCGCGCGCCGGATGGCCTTCGGGGAAGTTCAGCGCCGTGAAGTTATAATAATCGGTCTCGATGTCCGGGCCTTCGGCAATCGAGAAGCCCATGTCGGCGAAGACCGCCGTGATCTCGTCGACGATCTGGCTGATCGGATGGATGCGGCCCCGCTCGGCCGGCGAAGAGCGCACCGGCAGCGAGACGTCTACCGTCTCTGCCTTCAGCCGCGCCTCGATCGCCGCGTCCTTCAGCACCGTCTTGCGCGCGTTGATCGCGTCGGTAATCTCCGTCTTCAGCGCGTTGATCGCGGCGCCGCGGGTCTGGCGTTCTTCCGCACTCATCGCACCCAGCGTCTTCAGGAGCTCGGAAACCGAACCCTTCTTGCCGAGCGCATTGACACGAACGGCTTCGATCGCCGCCTCGTCGCCGGCGGCAGCAATTTCCGCCAGTAGCGATGTTTTCAGGTTTTCCAGATCGGACATGGTTTCTTCCGTGTGATGCTCGCGTCGTTGTTACCGATGCGTCGTGACGGGCAAAAGAAAAACCCGCGCCAGCCCAAACCAGCGCGGGTTTCCCAAAAACTATGAAGCTAAAGAGCCTGGGAAGCGCTGGTTACCGAACCGCGCTTTCAAACTCGTTGGCCGTGCCTGCATCCTTGAGGTACTCGAGAGCCTTCTTGGAAGCCTCGACGACGGCACCGAAGGCAGCCGGCTCATGGATCGCCATGTCGGACAGGACCTTGCGGTCGACTTCGATGCCGGCCTTGTTCAGGCCGTCGATGAAGCGGCCGTAGGTGAGGCCGGATTCGCGGACGGCTGCGTTGATGCGCTGGATCCACAGGGCGCGGAAGTTGCGCTTCTTCACCCGGCGGTCGCGGGTGGCATACTGGCGCGAACGGTCGACCGCGGCCTTTGCGGCGCGGATGGTGTTCTTGCGGCGGCCATAGAAGCCCTTGGCTGCCTTGAGGGTCTTGGTGTGCTTGGCGCGGGATGTTACGCCACGTTTTACGCGTGCCATGTCATGATCTCCTTAAATGATCCAAAAAGCGAAAGGGTCTCAGAGACCGTTCGGCAGGTAGTTCTTGATGACCTTCTTGCCGTCTGGTTCGGCAAGGACCATCGTGCCGCGTGCATCGCGGATGAACTTGTTGGACCGCTTGATCATTCCGTGGCGCTTGCCAGCAGCGGCCGCGAGGACCTTGCCGGAAGCCGTGATCTTGAACCGCTTCTTGGCGGAGGATTTCGTCTTCATCTTGGGCATTTTGCTACTCCATTCTTCTTGAGCGAAACCGGCTGAAGAGGCCAGTTTCGAGCATATTAAGAACGGCCTCGGCATGCCCTGCCGGACCGTTCGGACGCGCGCTTATAACTGCAGTCGATGAAAAGCGCAACGGGATGGGAAGAGGTTTTGCAGCCAAAGCGGAGCCGGCACCATCCGACTCCGTCGGCACGTTACCGCGGCGCCAGCACCATCATCATCTGGCGCCCTTCGAGCTTCGGCTCGGCTTCCACCTTGGCGATCTCTGCCGTGTCTTCCTTGACCTGCTGCAGAAGCTTCATTCCCAGCTCCTGGTGCGCCATCTCACGCCCGCGGAAGCGCAGCGTCACGCGAACCTTGTCGCCCTCATCAAAGAACCGGTTCATCGCCTTCATCTTCACGTCATAGTCATGGGTGTCGATGTTCGGGCGCATCTTGATTTCTTTGATCTCGACGATCTTCTGCTTCTTACGCGCTTCTGCGGCCTTCTTCTGGTTCGCATACTTCAGCTTGCCCAGATCGAGGATCTTGCACACCGGCGGATCATTGTTGGGAGAGATCTCGACGAGGTCCAGGCCGGCCTCTTCGGCCATCCTCATCGCTTCGTCTGTCGCAACGGCGCCGAGATTGTTTCCTTCGGCATCGATAAGCTGAACCCTAGGAACCCGGATTTCCCGGTTGGAACGCGGCCCTTCCTTGACGGGAGCATCGGCTTTGTACGGTCTGCGAATGGTCGTATTCTCCTTGGCTATTTCGATAACGGCGGGCGCGTCACCCTGTGGCATTTGCGAGGGCGCCGGCAATGTCGTAACTGCGACGGCGAAGTCAATAGCATAGTCCGCTACAGAAATCACCTGCCGCAACGAGCGCAGGAGTCGGATTCTCCCGGACGCTTGAGATAATAAGGAGTTCATTCATGACGGGACAACCCACGCCACCTGAAGAGAGTGTTATCATTGTTGGAGATGCGAGCGCCAAAAGGACGATCACGATCCTCCACCGACCTGCCGGCGCCGGCGCTTCCGCACCCGTCCTTTTGTGGCTAGGCGGCTACCGGTCGGACATGACAGGCACGAAGGCGGCAGAGCTGGATCGCTTTGCTGCAAGCCAGGGGCTCGGCGCGATCCGGTTCGATTATTCCGGCCACGGTGCCTCCGGCGGCTCCTTTCGCGATGGGACCATCTCCCGCTGGCTGGAGGAATCGCTGTCTGTGCTAAAGCATTGTGCGCCAGAAAATATCATTATTGTGGGCTCCTCCATGGGCGGATGGATCGCGCTGCGCCTCGCACAGGAACTGCGCCGGCGCGAATCAACGCCAAGGCTCTCCGGTTTGGTGCTGATCGCGCCAGCTCCGGACTTCACTTCGGAGCTCATCGAGCCGCACCTGACCGAGGAGCAACGCCAGTCGTTGGCTCAAGACGGCTTTTTTCAGGAGCTGTCAGAGTACAGCCCGGAGCCGAACGTCTATACGCGCGCTCTTCTGGAGGATGGTCGTAACAACCAAGTGCTCACCGGCATCATCGAGACCGGCTGCCCAGTACACATCCTGCAGGGAATGAAGGATCCGGACGTGCCCTACCGCCACGCCCTCAAGCTCGTCGAATTTCTGCCTGCCGAGGATGTGGTACTGACGTTGATCCGCGACGGAGACCATCGCCTTTCGCGCCCGCAGGACATTGAGAAGATGCTCTCGGCTGTCGGCACCCTCATAAATCATGATTAAAAAATAAGCTGAGGCTAAAAAGCATCACCTTTAACCATATTCCGCATCAGCGCCATTCGATAAAAGTTGATCGATTGACAGTTCGTCCCGACGCACCTTAACGTTTTGTTAAGACTTGAAGGGACGGGTCCATGAACTATACATTAAAGGCTTGGCATCTTGCTGCCTGCCTTACGGCGATACTTGCCTCAGCCACCTCTGCGGTACCAGGCCCCCAAGCCTTGGCAAGCATGGTCACCGGCGGCGTGACGTCACAGCCCATCGGTCACTACGAGTTCTGCCGCATCAATGCCGACGAGTGCAGCCAGCGCTTTGCGTCCAGCCCGGCACCGACGCTGACACCGCAGGGTTGGGAGATGATCGAGAAGATAAACACCTCGGTCAACGAGCGCATCCACGCGATGACGGACCGGGAGGTCTATGGGCGAGAAGAGGCCTGGGCTTATCCCAATGATGTGGGGGATTGCGAAGACTACGCGCTCGAAAAGCGCCGCCAGTTGGCTGCCAAAGGTTTCTCGCTTGCGGACCTGTTGATCACCGTCGTGCGCAAGCCGGATGGGGAGGGACACGCAGTCCTCACGGTCAGAACTGCACAAGGGGACTTCGTGCTCGACAACCTCAGTTCGGAAGTGAAGCCCTGGTACCAGACTTCCTACACGTTCCTAAAGCGCCAGGCGAGCTTCCACACCGGACGCTGGGTCAGCATCGAAAACGGCCGCGACGTTCTGGTGGGCGCTCTCCGCTAATCGATAGATCTCTATACAAGCTCAAAGAGCGAGCCCAGGCTCGCTCTTTTTCTATCCATGACCGATGATAATGCCGGCTGCCAAGACCAGGGAGCCTCCAAGGACCACTTGCATCACTGCACGCATGAAGGGCGTCTCCATGTAACGGTTCTGGATGAAAGCAATCGCCCATAGCTCCACGAATACCACAACGACGGCAAGCATAGTTGCGGTCCAAAAGTGCGGAATGAGATAAGGCAGCGCGTGTCCGAGGCCACCGATCGCGGTCATGATCCCTGAGGCCAGGCCGCGCTTCACAGGCGAACCGCGGCCTGAAATCCTGCCGTCGTCATGCGCAGCCTCGGTGAACCCCATGGAGATCCCGGCGCCAACCGACGCAGACAAGCCGATCAGGAACGTGCTCCAGGTATCTTGGGTCGCGAAGGCTGCGGCGAAGATCGGCGCAAGGGTGGAGACAGAACCGTCCATCAGCCCAGCAAGCCCCGGCTGCACATACGTCAGGATGAATTGTCGATGGGCCGTATCATCCTCTTCTTTCTTGGTCTCTGCTCCGACATGCTTTTCACCCAGGGTGCGCGCTATCTCTTCGTGCCCCTGCTCGGCAAGCGCTAGTTCACCCAACAAACGACGCGTTGATGCATCGCTCACGCGCTTGGCTGCCTGGGTATAGAAGCGATAAGCCTGATCCTCCATGACCTGCGCCTGCTGTCTGACCTCCTCCAGCGGCAGGTTCCTGACCAGCCAGTCCGGCTTGCGGGAGTAGAATCCACGCACGTGTTCGCGTCGGATCAGCGGGATCCGTTCGCCAAAGCGGCTCCGAAACATCTCGATCAGCATGTTCTTGTGCGCCTGCTCCACCTCCGCCATATCCTCGAAGACTTTCGCCGAGGCCGGATAGCGGTCACGAAGATTGTCCGCATAGGCGAGATAGATGCGCGAGTCCTCCTCCTCGGCGCCAATGGCAAGGGCAAGAATTTCGTCTTCGCTGAGGGAATCGAAGCTGCGGCGCGAGGACATGAAGGAAGGGGAAAGCAGCAAGAACATCGGCAACCTCATTAGAATTGTTCTAATCTATGCGATGCGATCCTACTCTTCAAGGTTCGCTCTGCTGCCACCACCACGCCACCCCCACCAAAGAAGCCTGCGCAACGATTAGACAAAGAGGGTAGCGTTTGAGCAATTTTTAGCTGAATGCACTTGCCGAAGACGAAATGATTCGCTTTAGAAGAAGGTGAGCCGCGGCCATTGCCGCGTCCCTACTTTCGAAAGGCATGCACCATGGACCGCAGAACATTCATCCGCCGTGCAGGTACGGCGAGCGTCGGCGTCGCGGCCGCAGCGACCCTCGCTGCGCCGGCCATCGCGCAGGAGAACCCGAAGATCAACTGGCGTATGACCTCGTCCTTCACCAAGGGCCTGGATATCCTGTTTGGTGCTGGCCAGATCGTCGCAGACCACGTCAAGGAAGCCTCCGGCGGGAATTTCGTCATCGAACACTTCGCCGGCGGCGAGATTGTGCCCGCACTGCAGGCGGCGGACGCCGTTTCTGCCGGCACGGTGGAAATGGCGCACACCTGTGCCTACTACTATGTCGGCAAGGATCCGACCTTCGCGCTTGGCACCGCTGTTCCGTTCGGCCTGAATGCACGTCAGACGAACGCTTGGTTCAATCAAGCCGGCGGCAACGAACTCCTCAACGAGTTCCTCTCCAGCTATAACATTCACGCTATCGTCCTGGGTAATACCGGCGCACAGATGGGCGGATGGTTCCGCAAGGAAATCAACACGATCGATGACCTGAAGGGTCTCAAGATGCGCATCGCCGGCCTGACGGGGCAGGTCATGAGTAAGGTCGGGGTGACGCCGCAGCAGATCGCCGGCGGCGATGTTTACGCAGCTCTGGAAAAGGGCACGATCGATGCGACCGAGTTCGTCGGGCCTTACGATGACCAGAAGCTCGGCTTCCACAAGGTCGCGAAGTATTATTACTACCCTGCATGGTGGGAAGGCGGTCCGGCGGTCCACGCCTTTATCAATTCAGAGAAGTACAACAACCTTCCGGAAAACTACAAGCGCATCCTCAACGACGCCTGCGCCGCCGGCAGCGCCAGCATGCTGGAGCGATACGATACCAGAAATCCGATCGCACTGAAGGAGCTGGTATCAGAGGGCGCGATTCTTCGGCCTTTCAGCCAGGAGATCCTCGAAACCTGCTACAAGGCAGCTCAGGAAACCTACGCAGAGATTTCGGCGAGCAACGCCGCGTTCAAGAAGATCTATGACAGCCAGCAGGCTTTCAAGAAGGACGCTTATCTGTGGGCGCAGATCGCTGAATACAGCTATGACACATTCATGATGATCCAGCAGCGCAACGGCAACCTCTGATACGGGACGGAAAAGGGCCGGTGGCACACCGGCCCTTTTCCGAATGTTGCCACGGCATGCTGGGACCCGCCTGCGGAGCCGGGAGTGACGCTGAGCTACACCAGATTTAACGGACTATCCCAGGAGGAACCCATGAACCGCCGACATTTCCTACGCCAGGCTGCAACGGCCGGCGTAGGCGCCGCAGCTGCTATCCCGCTCGCATCTCCTGCCGTCGCGCAGGACAAACCGAAGATCAACTGGCGGCTCACCTCGTCCTTCCCCAAAAATCTCGACATCATCTTCGGCGCCGCCAACGAAATCGCCGAAAGCGTGAAGAACGCGACGGACGGCCAGTTTACCATCGAGATCTTCGCAGCAGGCGAGATCGTGCCCGGCCTGCAGGCGGCGGATGCCGTTGCGGCTGGAACCGTGGAGATGGCGCATACCTGCTCCTACTACTACATCGGCCAAGATCCCGCCTTTGCGCTTGGCACCGCCATTCCTTTCGGGCTTAACGCCCGCATGACCAACGCCTGGTTCACCGCCGGCGGCGGCAACGACCTGATCAACGAGTTCCTTGCACCACGCAACCTCTACGCATTGCCGGCGGGCAACAGCGGCACGCAGATGGGCGGCTGGTTCCGCAAGGAGATCAACACGCTGGAAGACCTCAAGGGTCTGAAGATGCGGATCGCGGGCCTTGCCGGTCAGATCATGACGAAGGTCGGCGTGACGCCGCAGC
>DASYHX010000285.1:0-6736 GCA_035998065.1 Pseudorhizobium sp. | reverse complement strand
CCTGCCGGCGCATTTCCTCCTGGAGCACGTCGCGGCCCCAATTGGTGTTGCGGTTTGTACGGGAGAACTGCGGAAGGTCTGCCTCGCGTTCGAAGTAGTTGGGGCGCCCACCCGGCACAGGAACGGAGACCAAACGGCCATCTGAGTTGACGATGCTTGCGCCTTCACGCGATGGCGTCCAGCCTTCACCAAGCTCAATGCGCGGCCGGCGCTGCGGGACGGGAGCCTTGCGCGGGATGAAGTCGTTTGGCGAATACATCCGCCCGCCATCGGAAAACAGGCCAGGCAGCGTGCCCAGATCAGGCCATACCGAACCTGATCCTTCCTTTCGGAACTCTGCAGCGGCATCGGTCGCGGCCTGTATCTGCGGGACGAGCGCAGTGAACACGTCCAGCAGTTTCTGCACGGCAGGAGTGGCGCCGGCCTCCAGTGCCTCAGAGAGCGCGTTCTGCACGCGCGTCAGGTCGTCCGTGGTTGCCTTGCCTTCCTGGATCTTCGTCTGAAGCTCAGAGAACCGTGTGGTGAGGTTCTGGACGATCGGAGCAGCGTCTTCGCCATACCCCCGCAACGATCGGATAGCAGCGGTATATTCCGCGTTGATGGTGCCGAGAACATCTTCGACCTTCTCAAACTCAGCCGCAGCCAGCGCATTGCCAGCGGCGAGTCGTTCATTCGCCTCAGCCATCCGCACCGCTTCATCTGCATAAGCCTTGAGGCGAGGCGTTGCATCTCCCCAGCGTTCAGCGACCTTGGCAATGAGATCGATCTGCTCGGCAAGATCCTCGCTCATCCCATCCGAACCGGAACTGCCGGTCAGGAAGTATTGAGCAAGAGCCGCTGTGCCAGCAGTCAGACCGATGGTAATCAGCGAGACCGGGTTGACGAGCGATGCGAAGGCCGAGGCGAGGCCAGCCACAGGGCGCTCCATAGTCGCAATGACCGACGCCAACTGCGTGCCCTGCTGCAGACCGATCATGAGCGGGTTCATGCCCATGGCCGCCGTCACGGCGATGTCCTGGAACTGATACCCCACGTTTGCCGCGTTGAGCCTTTGCCCCATGCCACCGGCAGCACTGTTTTGATTGGCAGCCGTGACCGCTTGGTTCGCGCTGTTCGCGGATGCCCGCAGGCGCTCGAAGGCTTGACGCTCTGCCTCCAGCGCGCGCTGCATCTGCTGGGCATTAATCACCCCGAGCTGATGCGCCCGGTTGATCTCGCCAACGGCAGCCTCATACGCCTTGGATGCCTGTGCGATCGGCTGGAACTTCAGCGTCAGGCGTTCGATCTCCATCCGGAAAGCCCGAACGTGATCGTCTTGGGTGCCGAAGGACCGACCGAGAGCTTCAACCGGAGCCTGAGCCCCGCGCGCGCCCTGACCCGCCTTGCCCAAGGTTGAGCCGAGAGCCGCCGTCTCCGCCTCGAGCTTGTCAGCGGCCATCTGTGTGCGATTGGCAGCGGCCGTAAGCTTGTCGAGATCCAGCGCGGCGGACGATGCCGGCGAGGAGTCGATCTTGAAGCCGAGACTGGCAACGGTCATTCGTCAGGCTTTCTTTGCGGGGAACAGTGCGTCGAAAAGGCGGGACGTCAGAGGGCGTGTCGAAACGTCGTCAGTCTTCTTCTCAGGTGCGGTCTTTTCGGCTGCCACCGCCCGTCGTTTCAGGTCGAGCGCGATAATCGCGTCCAGTTGCCACGGCTCAAGATCAACTTGCCGCAGATCCGACCATGCTTTGATCTCACGGAAGCCAAGAGCATTCATGCCGAAGCCGTTGCCCTGCCGTTGGCAGTCCAGTTCGCGGAACCACCCCCAGACTTCCTCGCCTGCGGGTGGCACCTTGATCTTCTTCCCGTTGTGCTGATCCTCGATTAGCTCGCAGAGCCGGAGGATGAGCTTTTGGCGAAAGGGCCGCGGCGAACCACTCTAGCCTCCACCTGCTCCGCAAAGATACGGAACCGAGTGAAGAAGGTGCGCGCGTTCTCTTCGGTGAAAGGAACCGCCTTGCCTCCGATCGACGGATCAGGCGACCAATGAGTGGTGACCTTCGAGAGGAAGGCCGCCTGTCGCTGGTCGTCCTCGTCTTCCGGAGTAGGCGTGCCCGCAAGAGCCCGATCCTCTGCCAGCTTGGAGAACTCGGCGGCAACTTCCTTCATTGCCTTGCGGGTTCGCTTGCTGTCAGGCCCGACAAGGCCGATCTTCAGGCCGATTGGCTTGCCCAGCTCGTCCACAAGATCGAACTCGATGCCCTCCTCCTGAGATTGAACGAGGGCTTCGAAGCGGGAGAGGTCAACCGTGTTCTGTCCGTCGCTCATCAATCACCCGTTGCTGCTGGAACAGTGATGATTGCCGAGTTGATCTCGACGTTACCGGACAGGAGGCGAGCCGTGTTCGCACCGCCGCCCTGCTCCGAGGATGACATGACGATGCCATAGAAGAGCTTCGTGGTCGGCGTGGGAGACGCGCCGGTTGGAGGCTCGTCATCGAACTCAATTTTGAACGGGAAGTTGTGCGGGCTGTTTTCGGCAGC
This sequence comes from Pseudorhizobium sp., assembly GCA_035998065.1. Classification (GTDB taxonomy): domain Bacteria; phylum Pseudomonadota; class Alphaproteobacteria; order Rhizobiales; family Rhizobiaceae; genus Neorhizobium. The sequence continues at coordinate 4,214 of DASYHX010000285.1, read as the reverse complement.
GATCAGCGCGATTTGGCCAGGGTCTTCCGGCATGATGATGAAGTTGTTCTGCATCGAGCCGGCGTTGCGAGTCCCCTTGGCCTTGATGTCGCGGGCGTTGGAGATGATGGACTCAGTGATCAGCGTCGCGCTGTCGCCAATGGCGCCCATGGTCTGCCAACCCTTGATCTCCGTCCAGACGACAGCGGTGAAGTTGGCGGCCGTCAGATCGGCATCATCGGGAACGTTCGTGACAGCGGTTCCGCCAATGAAAAACTTAGCGCCTGCCACAGGGTAGAGCTGTGCCATTTCAGTTTCCTTCATGTCTGATCGCGCACTTGCCTAAGGTGCATGGAGGCAGGCCAATCAGGCCGGAACTTGCGGGTAGCAACGCCACCTGGTGGTGACTGGCAGAGTGACGTGCGAGGTGCCCGTGACGAACACGCCAATCTCCGGATCCTCGTCTATGCGGATCACTGTGCCGTCGAAGACGATCTTGGTACCCCGCTTGAAGTGAGCACGGAGGCTGGCAGCGACGGCCAGCGGGAAGTCATGCGATTTGCCAACAGGCCAATGCACGTTGGTCCGCATGAAGCCCTGCCTGATCGGGTCCATCTCTAGCGAAAGGTCCGTCTCAATTGAGCGATTAAAATGGATCTCGATGCTGACGTAAGGCTTCCCCGTGGGTGGCGTGAACGAGAGGCCGGGCAAGGCGACGTTCGCAGCCATTGTCCAATCGGCAGGCAAAGGCCAACTGTCGACGTGCGTCCGCAGCCCTCTGAAAATATCCTGTTCAACCGTCGCGGCCATTCGTGCTACGTCCTCTTTCCATGGCCGAACCCATCAGCGACCGCGAGATTTACGAATTGCTCGAGAAGGCCATCCGTCTGTTCAGCGGACAGCAAGGCTCAACGGAAGGCGGTCAGGCTGTGATTGATCTGTTCCTGCGCAACACGGACATGATTCAGCGCGCGATGCTGATCATGCTCAGCGAGAACCGCCCTCAAAGCGGCCCCGAACCTTCGCCTCCGCCTCATTGACGATCTGCTGCCAGCGCTGCGCCACAGCCTCTACAAATCCGTAGCCCGTTTGATTGTAGGTCCGTCCGAGACTGTCGGTCCCGACGAAGCCGTATTCCATGCGCAGCGCATAGGCTGCCTGGAAGCCGAGATAGACGGTCGAGCCCAATTCAGCCCCGGCGATGACCATCTCAATGCCACTGTCAGCGAACGATTCCTGTTCAGGCTTCACCGTCGGCATGTCCGCCGTTGACGCCATCAGAGACCGCCTCAGGTTGCCGGTGTCGATCGGCATCCGCCCGCCCTCTGCAAATGGCGTCCGCACCTCGTTCGCAACAGTCTGTGCCGCCGTCTGGAAGACCGCCTCAGCACGTTCAAGCTCTTCCCGCGCCCATTCCCCTACCGTTGCGGCGAAGTCCATCAGCGGCCTCGTGAGCGAGCATAGGCTTCTGCGAAGTCGAAGACGTAGTCGACGTCACAGCGGCAGGCGATGATGTCCTCAGGACCGGCACCCATCGAAGTGTCACCCGGAAAGCGCATCATGTTTCCCAGAGGCGAGATGAATGGAGCATCCATCCCGGTCACCTCCTGCGCATGGAGCGCCATGTGGCTGTGCCGAACCCTGCCATCACTTGCGGAGCGCCACTTGCGGGTGACGAGCGTTGCATCCCGTCCGGCTCGATCAAGCCCCTGCTGATATGCCTCATGCTTGGCGGCCATAACCGACGTCAGCGTTTCCGTGCGGGCGATTGTCTCCCCGCGCAGCTTCAGGTTCCGGTCTCTAAGCCTCGTCAGCACCTTTTCAAGCGTGGCGGCATCAAGTGGCTTGCCGGCGTCGATCGCGCGTCTCACGGCAGCGTCGTGGCGCTTGTCGCGGGTCTTGAGCGAGAGATACTTGCGCATCAGCTCCGGATCGCCGGAGAGTAGGTTGACCCGCGTCCGCTCCATCAATTCCGACTGCGGCCGGTTCAGCCCAAGCAGCCCGCCTTCGCGCTTACCCGTGATCCGGCTTTGACGCCCGACCAGGTCCAGAGCGATCGACCGTGGCCCCTGCCCTTCGGCATATCGCGCCGTGATGGCTTCGCGCGCGGCCTGCTTCGTCTGCTCGGAGATATCCGTGATCAGCTTTGAGGACTGCTCACGGATGATTGCTTCGGCTCGCTGGTTCTGCGCATCCCAGCGAACGACGACGCGGCCGCCCATCGGATCGCGGATCAGCGGCATTCTCTGCACGACCAGCAGCCCGCCCTCATTGAAGGCTTGCCGTAGCGCTTCGGAAAGAGGTCTGAACGCGGATGGCTCAATGTTGAGCGCCTGCACCGCGCCTTCCACGTCACGCCGCTCCAGAGCCTCGATCACCTCCCGCAGCACGATCTCCGACTTGATGTCATCGATGGCAGCGAGGAAAGCTCGCTCTGCCTCAGGCTCGAGCTTTTCGATCAGGGCAAGGAGTTGCTGGCGAAGGGTTGGCATTACTCAGCCGCGGGTTTCTCGGTCTTCTTCGGCGCGGTCTTCTGCCCACCGACGATCTTGCCGAGCCCGAGCCGTTCGACGGCTTCCGCCTCAGACTGTGGGATGTCCAGCGTCACGCCCGGCTTGCGGGCCTTGTACGTCTTTTCGAGGAGAACCTTGACCATGATGGTGATCCTTTTGGGTTAGGAAGCAATGTCGAGTTCGTAGAGGACGGCGACCCCTGCCGGAGCCAATGGCCGCACTTCAATGATTTCAACGAAGGCCGTATCAGCCCCGACGTCCTCCGCCTTCACACCGACCGCCACCTGGTGGGACTTCATCGGCACGGCGTCGGGATCGGCCGTAACGGTAAGTGTGTGGCGGGTTTGGCCTATCAGCGTGCCGGAGGCGTCCCGTACCTCCTGAAAGCCCTCCACGGCGTACAACGTCTTGTAGACCGGCTCTCCCGGTTGCGGGTCCCATTCCGGGCCAGTGACCTCGCCAGGTATGCGCAGCGTCACGGGGTAGCCGCTGGGTTGGGAAACGTCGGAAACGGATCGGATGGCGTCGGCCACCTCGGCGGAGATTGCGTTCCAGTCCTCCGGCATGCTTGGGTTCCTCAACAAGGGAGAAGCTTATGGACCGCTTCGTCATCATTTCAGGCTGCTCTGGTGGCGGCAAATCAACCCTCCTGGAAGAGTTGCATCTTAGAGGCTATGCCACCGTCGAGGAGCCGGGTCGGCGTATTGTTGCCGAGGAGATGGCCGCCGGAGGACGCGCGCTGCCTTGGATCGACCTCGCGGCGTTTGCTTGGAGAGCAATCGAGGTGTCCCTCGCTGACATTTACGCGGCCAAGACACTAGACGGACCCGTGTTCTTCGACCGAGGTCTATTGGATGCGACTGCAGCCCTTGAGCAGGCATACGGCGAAAGAACAAGGTTTGAGCTTCCCCGTTTCAACAGGAGTGTGTTCCTCACGCCACCTTGGCCGGAGATCTACGTCAACGACGATGAGCGCCGGCATGACATGACGGCGGCTCTGGAGGAGTATGAGCGGCTCCTCTCGTTCTACCCCACGCTGGGCTATGATACTGTGCTCCTTCCGAAAATGCCGGTCGAGGAGCGGGCCGACTTCCTGCTTTCGCATCTCGGGCTAAAGCCTCGCCAGAGTTGAAACAGACGTCACTCCCGGTGTTGGCTCCAATATCTCAGCCAGGATGCCGTCGACGATCGGCAGCGCGGCCTTCGCCGATAGTCCCCCCACGACGCTCCACTTGATGCCTTTGACCTCTGTCAGCACCTTCTGCGGACCAGCGGTCACGTCTGGAGCGAGAGAGCCGGGCTTGACCAGTTCCCGAAGAGCAAGCTCGTAGGTGGCTTTCTCGATCGGCGCGGGCACGTCATCTGCAGCCAGATCTTCGCCGCGCCAGATCACATTGGCACGCGGCCAGAGGAGATCCTGATCAGCAGAAGCGACCACGCCGGGGTAGCGAGCACCATAGAGCGCATCAAGAGCCTGCGAGGCGCGCACGATGGCAGCGGTTCTCTTGTCGTCGTCTACGTCTGCAGCGGTCCAAGCCGCATTGCCTCGTACTTCATGGTAGGCCAGTGCAGCCGGAAGAGTTCCGTAATGATCTGGCATTGATCACTCCCCGAAGACGATTTGATGTTTCGCCCGCTCCAACAGGATCATAGTCTCGCCAGCGTTCGCCATGCCGCTGACCCACAATTCGCCATCCGGTTGCTCTGCCAGGATCACCAGAT
>DASYHX010000281.1:0-5737 GCA_035998065.1 Pseudorhizobium sp. | reverse complement strand
ATCGAAAACATGTTCGGCAAGCTCAAGGACTGGCGGCGCATCCACACCCGATACGACCGTTGCGCCCACACCTTCATGTCCGCCATCTGTATCGCCGCCGCCGTCATCTTCTGGCTCAATCAATGAGTCCTGAGCCTAGCATGAAATGCACGACGATGCCGGGCGCGGGGGCATGGCAACTGGTCCGCTGCAGGCAGCGATCCGCCTGTATTGCGTCAGTTCTCGCCCTAGACTGACGAAGGCCATAAAATATCTCAGAGTCGCAGAGCAAGAAATTTAATCCAAGTTAAAGATAGTTCCGTTCATGTTGCAGGAGTGGCATCATGATATTCTTGCTGAAAATTACGTAACGATGCCGAAACAAATTTAGAGAATGCAGTCCTTTGCATAATTTCATTGCAGTAGGCCTTGGCGATGGCATCCTGATAGTGTCAAAATTGCAACATCAGCATTATTGTTTTTGCATCGAGCAACCGTTGCGCATGTCCTTTAGTTTGAGCCTCGTTAAAAAATCAAACAGGGACGTACATCATGATGAAGATCATTCTCCCATTGCTGGGCTGCCTGGCACTGCCGACTGCTGCCATGGCCCAGGACGATACCGCACCCGATGGCAGCAAGGCCTTCGGTATCGAGCCGTACGTCGGCATTCTCGGCGGTTATCACACTTTTGACCGCGGCACCGAGTTCGGCAGCGTTCCGGGCGAGACGATCATGAACGGCGCTCTGATCAGCGGCATCGCGGGCGTGAACGTGCCGCTCGGGCCAGTGTTTGTCGGGGTGGAAGGGAACGCCTCGAAGGGTTTCAGTGACATCGACTGGGAGTATGGCGTGAAGGGCCGTGTGGGCGCCCGCGCAGGCGAGAGTGGCTTGATCTACGCCTCGGCCGGCTACCAGTGGGTCAATGGCAAAGGCGGCTGGCCCGACGAGAAGGACTGGATGTACGGTGCGGGTGTCGAAGTGGGGCCAAAGGAGATCGGCCTCGGCGGGGTCACTGGCAGCAGCGGTGTGCGCCTGCGCGTGCAGGTCGACACCTATGATTGGGACAGCTTCCGCCCCATGGCTGGCGTCATTTTCCACTTCTAAAAAATAGCATTGTCCAGGGGAGGGGATGAGGCGTTCCCTTCCCTGCGACGCAAATGCCTCAAGTGGAACACGGGTGGTGCCATGGAGTTGTGCTTGCAACTACAGTAGGGGCCGATCCGCTGTTCAGCTAGAATCTGTCGGGCTACTCCGCCTGTCCTGGGAATTTTCTCAGACCGTGAACTCGTTATATCTCAAGGCGTTTTGCGTTGGCTACTGCGCTTGTTGCAGGATTTTGGAGGCTTGCGAATGACGATTGAGGTTCGCTTTCCCGATGGTAGCCATCGTGATGGGCCGAGCGAACTTCGCATTCCGCACCCAGATAGCGGAAGCGAAGAGCACGCATTCAGGCATGTACCGCTCAACTGCGATTCCTGTTGGCGTTTTGCGTTTGACGGCGTCCATTGGAATGCGCTCCCCAGGATCGGCAGTCTTGCTATGTTCCGCGGCCCGAGCACTGAGTGGTGGAGGGGCATTATAACAATGTCGGACGAACGGGCTATGGATCACGAGCGGTGCCTTCCCGTCGCCGTCAACGCGTGATGGCCAATTAGCGCGAGCCGATGCGCTCCCAGTGTCGGCATAATTCATTAGAGCCGCTGCCACCCGAGCAGAGATCATCTCTAAATGCCAGCATGATGTAGAGCATGAATGCGGGGGACACGCGTCAGCCTGTCGGTCGCAATCAGATCCTGATTACCACCGATATCCGCCATATCGGATGACAAAGATATCACCGCGTCATTGACGGCACTTCGCGCGAAAAGGGGTATGTCTACGGAAGGTTCTCACAATTTGTGACGGCCGGTTCAGGCGATCAAATCCTGCGCTGCCAACATTCCACATTCATATTGATCGAGATTGGTTCTGGACATCTTCTTGCCTCTCGCCGGAACCCAGCCTGCTGCTTCCAGTTAGAGGTCTGTCTGCTGCGACGATCGCAGCCTCGCATGATCATCAGGGAGAGTTGATATGACCGCTTCGGGTCCCAAGAGTGATGCAGCTCTGGAAAATAGTCTGGCTGATCACCGGCCCGGAGCTGGAAGTCCCAATTATGAGACGACGGCCGGAGAAGGTGGAGAGACGCAGCAGAAGCTGAAGGCAGAGCAATCCGGTGATGCCCTCACAGACAATTTCGGGCACCGGATCGCAGACAACCAGAACAGCCTCAAGGCGGGCGCTCGCGGTCCGACGCTGCTAGAAGATTTCGTCCTGCGCGAGAAAATTTTCCATTTCGACCATGAGCGCATCCCTGAACGGATCGTACATGCCCGCGGCTCTGGCGCCCATGGGATTTTCGAATGCACCAAGGCCATTACTGATGTTACCAAAGCGAGCATCTTCCAGAAGAAAGGTGCGCATTGCCCCGTGTTCGTTCGCTTCTCGACTGTGGCCGGTGGCGCGGGTTCCGTCGATACACCGCGCGATGTGCGCGGCTTCGCAGTGAAATTCTACACCGATACCGGCAACTGGGATCTGGTTGGCAACAACATTCCGGTATTCTTCATTCAGGATGCCATAAAATTTCCTGACCTTATCCATTCGGTCAAAATGGAAGCGGATCGCGGCTATCCCCAGGCGGCGAGCGCCCATGATACGTTCTGGGATTTCGTGTCACTCATGCCAGAGAGCATGCACATGATCATGTGGGCCATGTCCGATCGGGCCATTCCTCGGTCCTTGCGGATGATGGAAGGTTTTGGCGTCCACAGCTTCCGCTTCATCAACGAACAGGGCGACGGCAAGTTCGTGAAGTTTCATTGGAAGCCGGTTCTGGGCGTTGCGTCTCAAGTCTGGGACGAGGCCGTGAAGACGGCAGGCGCAGACCCCGATTTCCATCGCCGGGATCTTTACGAAGCCATTGCCAGCGGCGATTACCCCGCCTGGGATCTGGGCGTCCAGATTTTCGACGAAAGTTGGGCGGCAAAACAGCCCTATGATGTGCTGGATGCAACCAAGCTAATCCCCGAAGAGGATATTCCTGTCGAGATCATCGGGCGCCTCACGCTCAATCGCAATGTGGACAATTTCTTTGCCGAGACCGAGCAAGTTGCCTTCCTGCCCAGCAACGTTATTCCCGGCATCGACTTCTCGAATGATCCTCTGCTGCAGGGGCGACTTTTCTCCTACCTCGATACGCAAAAGTCGCGCTTGGGAACGACCAACTTCCATCAAATTCCGATCAATGCGCCAAAATGCCCATTCCACAATATGCAGCGCGACGGGTTGATGCAGACGCTGGTTCCCAAGGGGCGCGCCAATTACGAACCAAACAGCCTGAATGAGGCGGGTGAGGATAGTGGTCCCCGCGTCGCGTCCGAAACCGGGTTCACATCCTTTAGCGATAATGGCGAGCGCAACGATCCAACTGAAAAGATGCGGATACGTGCCGAAACATTTGCCGATCATTATAGCCAGGCTCGGATGTTCTATCTGTCGCAGACGCAGAATGAGCAGGCGCACATCGCATCAGCCATCGTCTTCGAATTGTCGAAGGTGGCCATGCCTCATGTGCGGCTACGGGTTCTCGCGCGTCTGCGCAACATTGACGAGGTTCTGGCGCAACGAGTCGCCGATGGGCTGGCGATCGCTCTACCTGAAAAGGCGCCAGCGGCCCGAGAAATTGTGGAGATGCCCGTTTCTGACGCTCTTTCCATCCAGAAGAATGCCAAGGATGGCTTTGCGGGCCGTAAGGTCGGAATTCTGTTTGCAGAGGGTTCCGACAAAGCGATGGTGGAGAAGATCAAGGCAGGCGTGGAGAAAGCGGGCGGCAGCGTCTTTCTGGTTGCGCCGAAAGTCGGTGCCCTCAACGTCAAGGGCGGGACACTCGAAGCGGATGGAAAGCTCGATGGCTCGCCGTCGGTACTGTTCGATGCGATTGCGTCCGTGCTGATGCCGGAAAGCGCGGAAAAATTGTCGAAGCAGGGCGCTGCAGTTCAATGGTTCATGGACGCCTATGGGCACTGCAAAACCATCGCCCATTGCCCCGGCACGCAGATCATTCTCGACAAGGCAGGGGTAGAAAAGGACGATGGTGTCATTCCAAACGAAATGCTGCTGGACAAGGGACCCAAACGACACTGGGCGCGAGAACCAAAGATCCGAGATCTGGCATGAGATAAGCTGCTGGTTCCGCATGCGCCCTAATACTGCGCATGCGGGCCTTCCTGTTCTACCAGTTTTAGCGCTGCCTATTAGTAGAGTCATACTCCACCTTCGACTGGAGGCTGGACTAGGCAAAATTCATCCGCGGCGCAAAGCGCACTCCATTGAGCCTAGCCGTCACAGTTCAAGAGGACACGGTTCCAGGCGCTGGGGGAGCAAGCCGTATCGCTTGGCTATCGCAGCGCGGTCATTGCGCCAAAAGGAAAATGGCGGCCTGAAACGAAATTGGCCCCGACCATTTCCCTGATCGGGGCCGGTGCTCCTGGACCGTCGTCCAAGGGCGAGTCGCTAAATCGCTATAGTGTCAGAAATGGAAACCGCCAGTTACTGCAATTTGGTGACGCGACATTTTGACGCCGGTGTCGAGTTCGATGCCGCCTTCGCGATACACATATTTCCCATAGTCGCTGTAACGATATTCAAGGCGCGCGAAGTTTGAACCGTTGGTGAATTCTGCGCCTCCGCCGATGCGATAGCCATCGATATTGTCGCCGATGCTTGCACTGTCGCCATCGAGAGAATAGCGGAGCTTGAGGCGGGCATTGGTGTAGCCGCCCTTGGCATAAAGCAGCATGTTGGGGGAGACCGCGAAGCCGATCCGGGCACCAATATACAGGTCACGATCAGCGAGGAGCGACAGTTTGTCACCCTCGAACAAAATGTCGTGCGCCGACGTTTTCGTGGTAGAATCCGATGCCTCGGCTTCGATACCAAGGATTGCACCGCTGTTGCCGAGGGCGAAGTCATAGCCCGCCGTGACACCATACAGCATGCCGCTTTCGGACGCATCGACATCGTAACCATAATCAAAGTTCACCGTGTCGTAGCCGAGAACGATACCGGCTTTTCCGCCTTCGAAGTTGGAGGCGTCCTGAGCGAGAGCAGGAGCGGCGATAGCAACAGATGCCGCGCAAACGATGAACCTGACCACGGTTAACCCCTTGAATCGTTGTATTTGGTGGGGTGTCATGGCAGATGATACTTATTGATCGGTTAATAGCTCAGCGTGATAAGTATGACGATGCTTGTATTCTATTCATTGCCGCAGCCTGGTCAACAATCGCTTATGTCTGCAGATTGAAAGGCTCCTTTCTTACAGTTATGGAACGCAGTCGGGCCACGGACTGATTCACCAGGCGGCAGGCTTCGATCTGAGACAGATCAGGCCGAACCGAACGATCTATTAGTTCCCGACTTTTTGTTGTCGATGTTCGGCCATGACTCAGGGCGGCCGATCCCCGAACGCTCCAACTACGTCACTACCTAGGCGTCATCGGCGTAGAGGGATGACATACAGACGGCCGTGGAAACTCCTACCTATCTCAACGCTGCCAAAGCGGCAGTCATCTGTAAGCGCTGTTCTGCCCCCACCTTGCGCGTTTGAAGCGTAGCGCCGAGTTTCCGCGCCCTGATTGGGCTGGAGTGCGCTGCTACTATGATAATCTCGGGTGATGATCCTGTGAGCAAGGGCGCGCAGCGGTTCGAGGTG
>DASYHX010000276.1:0-1579 GCA_035998065.1 Pseudorhizobium sp. | reverse complement strand
TCCATCCACCGTCCTGCACGCGGAAGCAGGCCCGACCCGAAAGTCCCCAGCAGGATCAGCGGAATGCCCTTGCCGACGCCGAGCGCGAACAGGGCCGTTGCGCCGAGGACGACATCTCCGGTCTGCGCAATGTAGAGAAGCACGCCAGCGAGCGGAGCCGTGACGCAAGGCCCGATCACCAGAGCGGATGAAAAGCCGAGTGCTGCCGAAGACGCCAATGAGCCTCCCGGACCACGGCGCCGTGCAATCCGGTTCGTGAGGAAAGACGGCAGTTGCAGTTCGAAGAGCCCGAAGCTTGAAAGTGCCAGAGCGACGAAAATGGCGGCAACGACGAGTGTAGCAGCGGGAGACTGGAGCGCGATCTGGAAGCTCTGTCCCCACCATGCAGCGATGACGCCGAAGAGACTGAAGGCCGCCGCCAAAGAAAGGACGTAGGTTGACGACAGTACAAATCCACGTCCGGCCGACAGGCGCTCGCCCTCCCTCGACAGCGTCGCTGCAAGGATCGGGTACATTGGAAACACGCATGGCGTGAAGGCCAGCAGAACGCCAAGACCGAGGAAACCAGCCACCAGCAACAGCACGCCGCCGCGGTCGAGGAGAGAACCGACGACCCCATTGGATGACTGATCCGAGATGCGGATAACCGCCGTGTCGGCAGATTCCGGCGCAGCCTTGGAGACCAGAGGGAAAGCTGCCTGCGATTGAAGCGCAGGCTGCGGAGCAGCCAAATCGGTAGTGCTGACGGACGCAAGCGCCGCAGGATCGACTTCGACAGTCGTCGGAGGGTAGCAGAGACCGCCGTCCTGGCAGCCTTGGTAGGTTACCTTCAAGGAACCGTTGACCGGTCCTGCGACCGTAGCCGTGGTCGTCCCGTAGTAGACCTCGGTGCTTCCGTATCCGGGATCCTCCTTGATGACACCCGGCGGGGTTGTCATTTCGAGAGGCTTGCCGTCGGCGTCTTTCACACTCAGGTATTCCCGGTAGAGATAGTAGCCGTCTACAAGCTGCCATCTTAATGCGATGTCAGGACCGTCGCGTACTGCCTCCATTCGAAAGGCCTGATCCATTGGGAGCGGCGGTTCGATGGCAAAGGCTATCGCCGACGCCGACAAGGTCACGATGAAACTTGAGAACGAGAGAAAGAAACGCAAGGATCCGCTCCGGTTGCCTGATGTGGAGCGGCGGTCTCTCCTCCCCACCTTAAGGCAGGCTTAAGGTGGCGGGTACAGGGAGGGAGTGAACCTAGACGAGGATATGATGCGCCTGCTGGTCGTGGAAGATGACGAGATCCTGTTGGATGGCCTGAAGGTGGGGCTACAGATGTGCGGCTTCACGGTAGACGCCGTGACATCGGTTGCCGATGCCGACGCTGCGACCGAGGCCGACACATTCGATGCCGTCATCCTCGACCTCATGCTCCCCGACGGGTCAGGCTTGGACGTGCTCGCACGCATGCGTCGTTCCGGAGACCGCACGCCGGTTCTCCTCCTGACGGCTAAGGACGAGGTCGCCGATCGAATAGCAGGGCTGGACTCGGGAGCCGACGACTATCTCGGAAAACCTTTCGATCTCGACG
>DASYHX010000275.1:0-1578 GCA_035998065.1 Pseudorhizobium sp. | reverse complement strand
TCCATCCACCGTCCTGCACGCGGAAGCAGGCCCGACCCGAAAGTCCCCAGCAGGATCAGCGGAATGCCCTTGCCGACGCCGAGCGCGAACAGGGCCGTTGCGCCGAGGACGACATCTCCGGTCTGCGCAATGTAGAGAAGCGCGCCCGCCACCGGTGCCGTGACGCAAGGCCCGATCACCAAAGCGGATGAAAATCCGAGTGCCGCCGAAGACGCTAGTGAACCTCCTGAACCGCGGCGCGCGGCAAACCGATTCCGGAGAAAGGACGGAAGCTGCAGTTCGAACAGCCCGAAGCTTGAAAGTGCCAGAGCTACGAATATGGCGGCAACAATGAGGGTGGCAGCGGAAGACTGGAGCGCAATCTGGAAGCTCTGACCCCACCATGCAGCGACGACACCGAAGAGACTGAAGGCCGCCGCCAAGGAGACGACGTAGGTTGACGACAACGCAAATCCACGTCCGGCCGACAGGCGCTCGCCCTCCCTCGACAGGGTCGCGGCCAGGATTGGGTACATGGGAAACACGCATGGCGTGAAGGCCAGCAGGACGCCGAGGCCCAGAAAGCCGGCGACCAGCAAGAGTACACCACCGCGATCGAGCAGAGAAGCAACGGCTCCGTGGGAGGACTGATCTGAGATGCGGATTGCAGCCGTGTCGGAAGGTTCCGGCGCAGAGTTGGAGAGCAGAGGAAAAGCCGCCTGCGACTGAAGCACGGCCGGGAGAGCAGACAGCGCCGTGTTGCTAACAGATGCAAGCGCCGCAGGATCGACTTCGACCGTCGTCGGAGGATAGCAAAGACCGCCATCCTGGCAGCCCTGGTAGGTGACCTTCAAGGAGCCGTTGATCGGCCCCGCGACCGTGGCCGTGGTCGTCCCGTAGTAGACCTCGGTGCTTCCATATCCGGGGTCATCCTTAATGACGCCGGGCGGAGTTGCGATTGCGACAGGCTTGCCGTCCGCACCCGTCGCGCTCAGGTACTCCCGATAGAGATAGTATCCGTCTTCGAGTTGCCATTTTATGGCGAGGTCAGCACCGTCGCGGCGAGCCTCCATGCGAAAGGCCTGATCCATCGGGAGCGGCGGTTCGATGGCAAAGGCTATCGCCGACGCCGCCAATGTCACGATGAAACTTGAGAACGAGAGGAAGAAACGCAAGGATCCGCTCCGGTTGCTGATATGGAGCGGCGGTCTCTCCTCCCAACCTTAAGGCAGCCTTAAGGTAGCCGGCGCAGGGAGGACGCGAAGTCAGATGAGGATGTGATGCGCCTGCTGGTCGTGGAAGATGACGAAATCCTGCTGGACGGCCTGAAGGTCGGGTTGCAGATGTGCGGCTTTACGGTCGACGTCGTGACATCGGTTGCCGATGCCGACGCTGCCATTGAGGCCGACACATTCGATGCCGTCATCCTGGACCTCATGCTCTCCGACGGGTCAGGCCTGGACGTGCTCGCACGCATGCGTCGTTCCGGAGACCGCACGCCGGTTCTCCTCCTGACGGCTAAGGACGAGGTCGCCGATCGAATAGCAGGGCTGGACTCGGGAGCCGACGACTATCTCGGAAAACCTTTCGATCTCGACG
>DASYHX010000274.1:0-5079 GCA_035998065.1 Pseudorhizobium sp. | reverse complement strand
ATCGTGACGCGAAGGCGCTTCTCGGCCAGATAACCAAGCGCACGCGTATAGATTTGAAACAACGTCACCTAGCGGAACCTTTTCTTTTCTCTACGTCCTGCTGCCTCAACGCGGGAGCCGCGTCAACGGCTGAGAAGGGCCGAGCGGATCGCTTGGGAAATGCCGGCAGCCAAAGAAGGTTTCCGCCTCCCCACGATACGAACGATAAAGCCCTGCTTGAGGACGGCGTCTGCCGAACGTTCTCTCCGAGAGAGACTGCAAGATTTCGCAGAGCAGCTTCAACTATCGGTAAGGTTACGGCCGGAATATCGAAGAATACGATAGTCCATATTCTGATTCACTACGCTGAACTGGAGGCGGAGCAGCTTTGGGCATTCACTTAATCATGGAGCTCTTGGAAGTTGCTGGAGGAGAGGCCAAGAGCGCGCGCCACCTCGATCTTCAGTTTGAATCTATGATCGACAGCTATGGCTTTCTTTTCTATCGCCTCGCACTGCAGCCGAAGCTCCTGAGAGAAGAAGAAGTGACCCTCGTTCATCGGTGGCCGGAAGAGTGGACGAAGATTTATCGGGCCAAGAAATACTCCACCGTCGATCCCGTCGTGCGGCTGCTCCGTGTCGCAGAAAAGCCTTATCGTATCCGCGATGCCGTCTTTGCGCTTCGCAACCAGCCTCGTCGAGGCCGTCTGCAGCGCATGATACAAGATGCTGCCAAGCACGGCATGAGTGATGGATATGTCTTCCCCGTTCATGGTCGCACTGGTCTGCTCGGTAGCCTTCTTGTCAGCGGCAGGCCAATCGACCTGTCGGCTACTGAACTAGCGCTCTTCGACGCGGCCACCCGTAGCGCGCTCTTGCGCCACTTGGAGCTACGTGGATACCCTTTGGGTCTGGAGAAGGCTGAGGTGGCGGAACCTTCCCTGACTAAGCGGGAATTGGACGTTGTGCGCCATCTCGCAGAGGGGTTGACCTCCAGCGAGATTGCTCGCGAACTGGGGATCTCCAGCCATACGGTCGACTGGTATATCAACGGCTTGCAAGAAAAGATGAAGGCAAAAAACCGACTGCATGTCGTCGCCATCGCGCTGCGCCGAGGTCTCGTTGCCTGATCATCGGGCCCGACGATCTAGCAAAACGTAGAAATTGACTTCGCCCTCCAAGTGGCTAGGTTCGCCTTGCAGTGCAGCATTGCCGCGGTTGATGGAGGAGATCTACCTTGCCCATTTCGAAGATTCTGGTGGCCAATCGGTCCGAGATCGCCATCCGTGTGTTCCGTGCGGCAAACGAGCTCGGCATCAAGACCGTCGCGATCTGGGCAGAAGAGGACAAGCTGTCGCTGCACCGGTTCAAGGCCGACGAAAGCTATCAGGTTGGCCGCGGGCCGCATCTGGAGCGGGACCTTGGACCGATCGAAAGCTACTTATCGATATCCGAAGTCATTCGGGTGGCAAAACTGTCCGGTGCCGATGCAATCCATCCGGGATATGGCCTTCTGTCTGAAAGCCCGGAATTTGTTGAAGCCTGCAACGATGCAGGCATCATCTTCATCGGACCCACCGCCGATACAATGCTTCGCCTTGGCAACAAGGTGGCTGCCCGCAATCTGGCGGTTTCGGTCGGTGTCCCAGTGGTGCCTGCGACGGAGCCCCTGCCGGACGACATGGCGGAAGTAGCACGCATGGCAGCCGAAGTCGGCTATCCTGTGATGCTGAAGGCGTCCTGGGGTGGCGGTGGCCGCGGCATGCGCGTCATCCGTTCGGAAGCTGATCTCGCCAAGGAAGTCACGGAGGCGAAGCGCGAAGCCATGGCGGCCTTCGGCAAAGACGAGGTTTATCTGGAGAAGCTTGTCGAGCGGGCGCGGCACGTGGAGAGCCAGATCCTTGGCGACACGCATGGCAACGTCGTCCACCTTTTCGAGCGTGATTGCTCCATCCAGCGACGTAACCAGAAGGTCGTCGAGCGCGCACCGGCGCCATATCTCTCGGACGCGCAGCGACAGGAACTTGCCGACTATTCGCTGAAGATCGCCAGGGCGACGAACTACATCGGAGCCGGCACCGTCGAATACCTGATGGATGCTGATACGGGCAAGTTCTACTTCATCGAGGTCAATCCACGCATTCAGGTCGAGCACACGGTGACGGAGGTGGTCACCGGGATCGACATCGTAAAGGCGCAGATCCACATCCTCGAAGGTGCGGCGATCGGGACCGCTGAATCCGGCGTTCCTCACCAAGAGGAAATCCGCCTCAACGGCCACGCCCTCCAATGCCGCATTACCACCGAAGACCCGGAGCAGAACTTCATACCCGACTATGGCCGCATCACCGCTTATCGTTCAGCGGCCGGCTTCGGCATCCGTCTCGACGGGGGCACCGCCTATACCGGGGCGATCATCACGCGGTACTACGATCCGCTCCTCGTCAAGGTGACCGCGTCTGGCAGCACGCCACAGGAGGCGATCAGCCGCATGGACCGCGCATTGCGCGAGTTCCGCATCCGCGGCGTCGCAACCAACCTCACCTTCCTGGAAGCCATCATCGGCCATCCAAGCTTCCGCGACAATTCCTACACCACGAAGTTCATCGATTCGACGCCGGAGCTCTTCGCCCAAGTCAAGCGGCAGGACCGTGCTACCAAGCTGCTGACCTATCTCGCCGATGTGAGCGTCAACGGCCATCCGGAGGTGAAGGGGCGTCCGGAGCCCTCGCCACTGGCGGCAAAGCCGGTCGTGCCTTACATCAAAGGGCCAGTTCCAGACGGCACCAAGCAGATGCTGGACCGGCTTGGTCCGCGCAAGTTCGCCGAGTGGATCCGCCGCGAAAATCGCGTCCTGGTGACCGATACCACCATGCGTGACGGCCATCAGTCGCTCCTGGCGACACGGATGCGAACCTACGACATTGCGCGTGTTGCCGGCGTTTATGCGCGCGCTCTTCCGAACCTCTTCTCGCTGGAATGCTGGGGTGGCGCGACCTTCGATGTGTCGATGCGCTTCCTGACAGAGGATCCGTGGGAGCGGCTGGCGCTGGTGCGGGAAGGGGCTCCCAATCTTCTGCTGCAGATGCTTCTGCGTGGAGCCAACGGCGTCGGCTACAAGAATTACCCGGACAATGTCGTGAAATACTTCGTCCGGCAGGCAGCGCGGGGTGGCATCGACGTCTTCCGCGTCTTTGATTGCCTCAACTGGGTGGAGAACATGCGTGTCTCCATGGATGCGGTCCAGGAGGAAAGCCGGATCTGCGAGGCGACCATCTGCTATACCGGTGATCTCCTCAACAGTGCGCGCCCGAAATATGATCTGAAATACTACACCTCACTCGCAGCGGAGCTGGAACGAGCAGGGGCGCACATTATCGCAGTCAAGGACATGGCCGGCCTCTTGAAGCCGGCAGCGGCGCGCGTCCTGTTCAAGGCCTTGCGTGAAGCAACAGAGTTGCCGATCCACTTCCACACCCACGACACATCGGGCATCTCCGCGGCAACCGTCCTTGCGGCCGTCGATGCGGGGGTGGACATCGTTGACGCTGCCATGGACGCCTTCTCCGGAACCACATCGCAGCCCTGCCTCGGTTCGATCGTGGAAGCGCTTGCCGGTTCGGAGCGCGATCCCGGTCTTGATCCGGAATGGATCCGCCGCATCTCCTTCTACTGGGAGGCGGTGCGCAACCAGTATGCGGCCTTTGAGAGCGATCTCAAGGGCCCCGCATCGGAAGTCTATCTCCATGAGATGCCAGGCGGGCAATTCACCAACCTGAAGGAGCAGGCGCGCTCGCTGGGGCTGGAGAACCGCTGGCACCGGGTGGCCCAGACCTATGCGGATGCCAACCAGATGTTCGGCGATATCGTTAAGGTAACCCCGTCCTCCAAGGTTGTGGGCGACATGGCGCTGATGATGGTGAGCCAGGATCTAACGGTCGCCGACGTCGAAAATCCGGAGAGGGATATCGCCTTCCCGGAGTCCGTTGTTTCGATGCTGAAGGGTGATCTGGGACAGCCGCCAGGCGGCTGGCCGGAGGCCCTGCAGAAGAAGGCGCTGAAGGGCGAGAAGCCTTATACCGATCGTCCGGGCGCCCTGCTGGCCGATGCCGACCTAGACGCGGAGCGGCGGGCGATCGAGGAGAAACTCGAGCGCCCTGTCGATGACTTCGAGTTCGCGTCCTATCTCATGTATCCCAAGGTCTTCACTGATTTCGCCCAGGCTATCGAGAGCTACGGTCCTGTCTCAGTGCTTCCAACACCCGCCTATTTCTACGGGCTTTCGGATGGCGAGGAGCTGTTTGCAGATATTGAGCGCGGCAAGACGCTGGTGATCGTCAACCAGGCCACCAGCGGCACGGACAGCAAGGGTATGGTCACCGCCTTCTTCGAACTGAACGGTCAGCCGCGCCGCATCAAGGTACCTGACAGGTCACATGGAGCGACAGGATCGGCTGCGCGGCGTAAGGCGGACACAGCCAATACCAACCATCTGGGGGCACCGATGCCGGGTGTGATCTCGACGGTCGCGGTTTCGGCGGGGCAGGCGGTCAAGGCGGGCGACATCCTGCTTTCGATCGAAGCGATGAAGATGGAAACAGCGTTGCACGCCGAGCGAGACGGGACCCTTGCAGAGGTTTTGGTCAGCGCTGGAGATCAAATCGACGCTAAGGACCTGCTCGTGGTCTTCAGCGAATAGGCGCGATCACCTTGTGGATCATCCATAACAAAACGTGACGCCGCGGTGGAGAGTTACGGGTTGCTATTTCAATCGATTTAAATAGCTTCCCCGCGATCTTAGACGCGGAAGATGGACATGCTTCAGGAAAACCCGGTAACCTACAAGACGCAGATGATCACCCGCGAGCGCGGCGGTGTGGCGTTGCTCTTTCTCATGAACGGCTTTCTGGTTGGAGCGTGGGCACCGAAGATTCCGGAATTTGCCAACCGCCTCGGCCTGTCCGAAAGCTCACTCGGCATCATGATCCTCGTCTTCGGCCTCGGCTCGCTTGTCATGATGCCAATTGCTGGGGCGCAGATTGCCCGCTATGGCTCCAGTGCAGTGTCCAAGACTGCTGCGCTCCTTGCTGTCCCCACATTG
>DASYHX010000250.1:0-2418 GCA_035998065.1 Pseudorhizobium sp. | reverse complement strand
GAGCGGGAGTTTGGCATTCCGAAATACGTCCTAGAGGGTGACGAAGACATGTCACGCTTCATGCATCAGTCCCTGATGGACCAGAACTTCGACTTCGCCTTCTCCAACGAACTGAAGATCGACCATTCTATCATTTGCCCGATCATCACCGTTCGGCCCGACAATGATCTGCCGGTGGTTCCGATCTACACCAATATCTTCGCGCCTCCGCTTCACTCGCCGCGGCGCTTCTATGATCTCGGACGTGCAATCCGCAAGGCCATCGACGACTACCCGTTCGACAAGCGGGTGGCCGCCATCGGAACCGGGCATCTATCGCTCGAACTTGGTGGGCCGCGCCAGTTCATGGAGACAGGCCCAGACCCACTCTTTGACCGCCAGGCGATCGAGTGGCTACGCGCCGGAGACATCGACGCGATCCTGGCGAACGTCACACACCAGAGCATGGAGAAGAGCGGAAACGCCACGCACGGCTTCCTCAATTTCATCCTGATGTTGGGCATAGCCGGACCTGAAGGGGCCGATTACGTGGACAATCTCGACCTCTTCCACACCATGGAAGCCTATTTCACCTGGTACCCGAAGGAGCAGGCGGCATGAGCAAGTACTACGTCAACAAGTTCCTCTTCACGGTGGATCGAGATCCGGAATACCTCAAGCGGTACATCGAAGATCCCCGCAGCTTCGTGGCGACATGGGAACAATCGATCGGGCCAAAGCTCCTCGGCAACGAGGTGGAGGCTTCAACGGTCCATGCGCTGACCGACAAGGAACGCGAGGCCTTGATCAACCATGATTTCGTTGCCTTGTTCGAGATGGGAGCGCACTTCTTCCTCAACCTGACGCTGTTCATCGGGATCTATGACGCGCCTTACATGGCCAAGTCAGGCCCGCTGTCCTTCCAGCGTGAGTTTGCAGCCAAACTGCAGCATTGGCGAGAATTAGACTATCCTTCCGTCGCAACCTAGCGCGGCCACTTTTAGCGTAGTGCCAACCGCCCGATTGATCCTCGGGCCTCCCGCTCATCAAGCCGGCGTCGATCCCGCGCCGGCTTGTCTTCATAACGAAAGCGATCCTCGATCAGCTTGTCGTCTTTGCCAGGCGGTAGAAGGCGCTGTTCTGGTTCGAGACCAGCATCTCGTGCGAGCCCTTTTCGACGATCCTGCCGCCATCCACGACGAAGATGCGATTGGCCTTGGTGATCGTCGTCAGCCGGTGGGCGATGACCAGCGTGGTGCGACCTTCTGATAGTTCGGCCAGTGATGCCTGGATTGCCCGCTCCGTTTCCGTATCGAGAGCCGAGGTTGCCTCGTCGAGGATCAGAATGGGCGGGTTCTTCAGGAAGATGCGGGCAATCGCCAGCCGCTGCTTCTGACCACCGGAAAGCTTCACGCCGCGCTCGCCGATGACGGTATCATAGCCGTCCGGCAGATCGGCAATCATCGCATCGAGCCGCGCCCGGCGTGCCGCCTGCCGTACCTCTTCGTCGGAGGCGTCCAGCCGGCCATAGAGGATGTTTTGCCGGATCGTCCCGGCAAACAGGAAGACGTCCTGTTGCACGATCCCGATACTCTCGCGCAGCGACTTTAGCGTTACGTCGCGGATGTCCGTCCCGTCGATGGTAATCGACCCTTCACTTACCTCGTAGAAGCGCGGCAGAAGCGAACAGATGGTCGTTTTTCCGGCGCCCGAAGGTCCGACGAAGGCCACGGTTTCTCCCGCCTCGATACGAAAGTCGATCGCGTCCAGCACCTTCCGGCCGTTGCGGTAGCCAAAGCCCACGCCACAATAGCGGATCTCTCCGAGCGGGCGCAAAAGTGGGGCTGCACCGGGACAGTCGGCGATGTCAGGCTCCGTCGCGAGGAACTGCGTGTAACGCTGGAAACCGGCGATCCCCTTCGGATAGGTTTCAATCACCGCATTGATCTTCTCAATCGGCCGGAAGAACACGTTGACGAGCAGCAGAAAACCGACGAAGCCGCCGGCCGACAGGCTGCCGGTGGTAACGAACCAGGCGCCAGCCAGCATCACCACGACTTGAACGAAGCGCATGGAGAAGTAACTCAGCGACGTTGCCGCCGCCATGACCTTGTAGGCCTGCAGCTTCGTGGTGCGATAGTTGCTGTTGTCTTCGGCAAACAGACGTCGCTCGTGATCCTCGTTGGCGAACGCCTGCACGACCCGGATGCCGCCGACGTTGGCTTCGATGCGCGTATTGAAGTCGGCTACGCGGCCATAGAGGGCGTGCCAGGTATTGGTCATGCGCTGGCCGTAGAAGGTCGTGACGATTGCCGTCAGCGGCACGATGATCGTGGTGATCGTCGCAAGCGGCATATGCACCCACATCATCAGCGCGAACGCCCCGATGAGCGTCATTACCGCCAAAAACAGGTCCTCGGGACCGTGGTGGGCTACTTC
>DASYHX010000224.1:0-9757 GCA_035998065.1 Pseudorhizobium sp. | reverse complement strand
ATCTGACACCCCGAAGACAGCATCAACTGGCGTTTACTCAATTCCACATGACTGATAGTAATAGCTGATGACCAGCCTCAGCCGCCGCCTTCTCCCATCCACAGCCGCGCTTGCCGCGTTTGAATCTGTTGCCCGCTTGCGCAGCTTTTCCCTCGCCGCAGAAGAGCTGGCGCTCACTCAAGGTGCGATAAGTCGCCAGGTTTCCGGGCTTGAAGAGCTTCTTGGCGTGGTTCTCTTCGAACGGACCAGCCGTGGCGTGGTTCTCACGCCGGCCGGAGCAGACTACGCGAAGTCCGTGGGTGCTGCGTTGTCACAAATTCGCTCTGCCTCGCTTCAGGCTATGACGAAACGGCATAGCGACACTCTGAACCTGGCTATTCTGCCAACCTTCGGTACGCGATGGTTGATGCCGCGCATTCCAAACTTCGTGGCGCGGCATCCGGAGATCACGCTCAATTTCGCGACGCGCATCGGCGTCTTCGATTTCGATCGTGACGGCATCGACATGGCAATCCATATCGGCCAGCCGGATTGGCCGGGTGCCGACTGCACCTTCCTGATGGAGGAAATGGTAGCCCCCGTTTGCAGCCCCGGATTTCTCGCAAGCCATCCGATCGCACGGCCGGATGACATCCTGGGCATGCCGCTGCTGCACATGGCCTCGCGGCCAGGGGCATGGAGCCACTGGTTCCAAAGCCAGGGCCTCCCCGGGGCAAGTTCCCAAGGGATGCGTTTTGAGCAGTTTTCCAGCGTCGCTCAGGCTTGCGCGGCGGGCCTGGGAGTTGCGCTGATGCCGCTGTTCCTCATCGATTCCGAACTGGCCAGCGGCCAGATTGTCCAGGCCGATCCGCATCAGGTGCGATCCCCCAGTGCCTACTACGCTGTCGCGCCGCTGACCAAGACCGACTTTCGCCCCGTGGTCGCCTTCCGCTCCTGGCTGCTTGAAGAGGTGGAGCGCTATCGTGGAGAGATCGTGGCCTGGTGACCTCGGCTGCTGCTCTTTCGGCGGCGTTGCAAATGCCGCGGGAACAAGCAGGAATCGCTCTTGCGGTCGTCGAAGGTGCCGTTAGGATCAGCGGCATCCAACCTTCAGGTGCTTTTCAAGACAACTAGGACATACCCATGGAACTGGTGTTCGACGGCCATAACGACGTGCTTTTGCGGCTTTGGCGGACCATGAAGGCTGGCGGCGATCCGATCGCGGAGTTCATCAACGGCGCTTCGAACGGGCATATCGATGCGCCGCGGGCCAGGGTAGGGGGGCTGGCCGGCGGGTTCTGTGCGATCTACATCCCGTCGGGCGATCTGATCCTCAAGGAGCCCGATGAGCGCGGCCACTACGAGACCCCGCTTGCGGCTCCGCTGACGCTAGAGCCTGCATTGCAAATTGCGCTGGAAGAGGCGGCGCTCGCGCTCCGGCTCGAGCGTGCAGGCGCGTGGCGGCTTTGTAGGTCTACGGCCGATGTGCGTGCGGCAATGGAGGACGGCCAATTCGCTGCTGTTATGCATATGGAAGGCTGCGAAGCGATTGATCCAGATTTGGACAATCTGGAGGTTTTCTATGCTGCTGGCTTGCGGTCGCTCGGGCCGGTTTGGAGTCGCCACAATGCCTTTGGCCACGGTGTCCCCTTCTCCTTCCCGATGTCGCCAGACACAGGGCCTGGTCTGACAGAGCACGGATTTGAGCTGGTGCGCGCGTGCAACCGCCTCGGCATCCTTGTCGATCTTGCGCATATCACGGAACAAGGGTTTTGGGACGTCGCAAAGACCACCGACCAGCCGCTCGTCGCCAGCCATTCTAATGTTCATGCGCTGACGCCGGTCGCGCGAAATCTCACCGATAAGCAGCTGGATGCTATTCGAGAAAGCCGTGGTCTGGTCGGTCTGAACTACGCCGTCACCATGCTGCGGCCGGACGGACGCGACGATGCTCGCACGCCGCTTTCTGACATGGTGCGGCACGTGGACTACCTCGTTGAGCGTCTCGGTATAGACCATGTGGCGCTCGGTTCCGACTTCGATGGAGCCACAATTCCGGAGGAGATCAGTGACGCTGCCGGCAACCAGAATCTGGTTGCGGCCCTCAAGGACGCGGGCTACGCTGGCGCCGACCTGAACAAGATTTGCCGGGAGAACTGGCTGAGAATCATGGCCTCCGCCTGGCACGAATAGTGCCTTCATCAAAAAGCAGCTCATCAAATGGGGAACAAGAAAATGATCGACTTGCTGAATAAACGCGTCCGCCTGCTGGCCACCAGCGCTGCACTTGCGCTGCTGGTGACGGCGACCCCGCAGGCCTTGGCGGCGACCCCGCCGGACACGCTGGTTCTGGCCTGGGCGATCGACGACATCATTTCCCTTGATCCGGCCGAGGCCTTCGAGATCTCCGCCGGCGAGATCATGGGCAACACCTACGACCGGCTCGTGAGGCTCGACATCAACGATACCTCCAAGGTCACGCCGGGCGTTGCCGACAGCTGGACGGTGTCGGACGACGGCCTCACCTATACCTTCAAGATGAAGCCGGACCTGACCTTTGCTTCCGGTAATCCGATCACGGCCGAAGACGTGGCCTACAGCTTCGAGCGCGCGGTCAAGCTGGACCTCACGCCCGCCTTCATCCTCACCCAGTTCGGACTGACGAAAGAGAATGTCACGGATAAGGCCAAGGCAACCGACGCGTCGACCTTCGTCTTCACCGTCGACAAAGCCTATGCTCCGAGCTTCGTGCTCAACTGCCTCACGGCCAACGTTGCGTCGATCGTGGACAAGATGCTCCTGCAGGAGCATGTCGCCAATGACGACTTTGGCCACGAGTGGCTGAAGACGAACTATGCCGGCTCCGGTCCGTTCAAGATGATGCAGTGGCGCGCGAACGAGGTTCTCGTTCTCGAGCGCAACGACAACTACTACGGCGAAAAGGCGAAGTTGACGCGCGCCATCTACCGGCACATGAAGGAAAGCTCCGGCCAGCGGCTGGCGCTCGAAGCTGGCGACATCGACATTGCCCGCAACCTGGAACCTGGCGATCTGGAGGCCGTGGCCGGCAACGCCGACATCGAGACCAACTCGGCGCCAAAGGGTACCGTCTACTACTTCAGCCTCAACCAGAAGAACGAGAACCTGGCCAAGCCCGAAGTGCGCGAGGCGCTGAAGTACCTCGTCGACTACCAGGGCATCGGTTCGACCTTCATCAAGGGCATCGGCGAAATCCACCAGACCTTCCTGCCGAAGGGCATGCTCGGTTCGCTCGATAGCAATCCCTATTCGCTGGACGTCGACAAGGCGAAGGAACTGCTGGCAAAGGCCGGTCTTCCAGATGGCTTCTCCGTCACCATGGACGTGCGCAACACGCAGCCCGTTACCGGCATTGCCGAATCCCTGCAGCAGACGTTCGGGCAGGCGGGCGTAAAGCTCGAGCTTATCCCCGGCGACGGCAAGCAGACGCTCACCAAATACCGCGCCCGCAACCACGACATCTATATCGGTCAGTGGGGCACGGACTACTGGGACCCCCATTCTAACGCCGACACCTTCGCAGCCAACCCGGACAATTCCGATGATGCTGCGGCAAAGCCCCTGGCATGGCGCAACGCTTGGGATATTCCGGAGCTGACGCAGAAGACGGCGGCAGCGTTGCTGGAGCGCGACGAAGCCAAGCGCGCCGGCATGTATGAGGAGATCCAGAAGGAAGTTCTCGATCGCGGCCCGTTCGCCATCATCTTCCAGCAGACGGAAGTGGCGGCACATCGGGCGAATGTCGAGAACTACAAGCTCGGGCCAAGCTTCGACACCAACCTGCTGGCCCCGGTCTCGAAGGAATAAGCTGAAGGAATAAATCCTTGGCTATCACGGATACATCCGCAGTCACCCGCCGTCCCCGGCGGCGGGCGCCTGCCTTCGCGTCTGCACTCATGCGTTTCATCGTCATGGCGGCGACGACACTTCTTGGCCTTCTTGCCGTCACCTTCTTTATCGGCCGGGTCATCCCGATCGATCCGGCGCTTGCCATCGTCGGCGATCGCGCGCCCCAGCACGTGGTCGAGCGGATTCGGCTGGAACTCGGCCTCGACCTGCCGCTCTACCAGCAGTTCTGGATCTACCTGAAGCAGGTCGCTTCCGGAGATTTCGGAACGTCCGTCTTGACCACCAACCCGGTGTTCACAGACATTCTGCGTGTCTTCCCGGCGACCATTGAACTTGCAACTGTTGGCACCATCATCGGCGCTGTCCTCGGCATTCCGCTCGGAGTGCTCGCTGCGGTCAAGCGCGGTAGCATTGCGGATCAGGTGGTGCGGGTGATCGGGCTCATCGGCTACTCCGTGCCGATCTTCTGGTTAGGGCTGCTGGCGCTGGTTCTGTTCTACGCCAAGCTCGGCTGGGTCGCCTATCCGGGCCGCATGGACATCGTCTATGAATACACCTTCACGCCCTCGACAGGGTTCTTCCTGTTCGACGCCGTGTGGCAGGGCGAATGGGACGTGGTCCATGATCTCTTCCGGCACATCATCCTACCGGGCGCGCTGCTCGGCTATTTCTCGCTGGCCTATATCAGTCGCATGACGCGCTCCTTCATGCTGAACGAGCTCAGTCAGGAATATGTCGTCGCCGCGCGCGCAAAAGGATTGTCGGAAGCGCGCATCATCTGGTTTCACGCGCTGCGTAATGCCGCCGTACCATTGGTCACGGTGATCGCGCTTTCCTATGCCGGATTGTTGGAAGGCTCTGTCCTGACAGAAACGATCTTCGCTTGGCCTGGGCTCGGCCTCTACATCACCAATTCGCTGCAGAACGCAGACATGAACGCCGTACTCGGTGGGACCGTGGTCATCGGTGCCGTCTTCGTCGGCATCAATCTCCTGTCCGATCTTCTTTATCGGACGCTCGATCCGAGGACCCGCAGCCAATGAGCGTCGTGGAGCAGAATCTGAAGCCTTACTCGCGGGAGTGGCTGCTGTCGGACCGCCCTCAGTCGCGCCGGCAGGCCCAGCTGGGGCGGGCTTACGTCGTGTGGCGGCGGTTTGCCGAAAACCGTCTCGCGCTTCTGGGCCTTGTGATCATCCTGGCGCTGCTGTTCGTCGCAGCCTTTGCCGGCGTGCTTGCGCCCCATGATCCATTGCAGGGAGATCTGCGCAATGCGCGGCTGCTGCCTCCCGGAGCAGAAGGTTACCTGCTGGGGACGGATGACCAGGGTCGCGACATCCTTTCGCGGCTGCTCTACGGGTCGCGCCTGACCCTGCTCGTCGTGGTGCTGGTGGCCATCATCGCCGCACCGGTCGGGCTGATCGTCGGCACGGTTTCCGGCTATGCGGGAGGTTGGATCGATGCCGTTCTGATGCGCATCACCGACATCTTTCTCGCCTTTCCGAAGCTCGTTCTGGCGCTTGCCCTGGTGGCAGCCCTTGGGCCAGGGATCGAGAACGCGATCCTGGCGATCGCCGTCACCTCCTGGCCACCCTATGCCCGCATTGCGCGGGCCGAAACCATGACGTTTCGGCAGTCGGAGTTCATCTCAGCCGTGCAGCTGATGGGCGCGTCGCCGTTCCGCATCGTCATGCGCCATGTCATGCCGCTCTGCCTGTCCTCGCTGATCGTGCGTGTCACGCTTGACATGGCAGGCATCATCCTGACCGCCGCCGGTCTCGGCTTTCTCGGGCTCGGCGCGCAGCCGCCGCTGCCGGAATGGGGCGCGATGATCGCTTCTGGGCGCCGATTCATCCTCGACCAGTGGTGGGTTGCCGCTATGCCGGGCATTGCGATCCTGATCGTCAGCCTCGGCTTCAACCTTCTGGGTGACGGCCTGCGCGATGCGCTCGATCCGAAGGAGGCTGGACAATGACGCCGCTTCTGACGGTTGACGATCTGCGGGTCAGCTTTCCCACCCGAACCGGAACGGTCGAGGCGGTGCGCGGCGTGTCCTTTACCCTTGGTCGCGAGCGGCTTGGGATCGTCGGGGAGTCGGGGTCGGGCAAGTCGCAAACCGGGCGCGCCATCATGGGCCTGACTCCAAGTCAGGCGGATGTCCGCGCCAGGAAGCTGCGTTTCGGAGACATGGACCTTCTGGCCATATCATCAAAGGAAAGGCGCCTGCTGCGCGGCAAACGCCTGGCGATGATCCTCCAGGACCCGAAGTATTCGCTGAACCCGGTGATGACGATTGGACGGCAGATCGTCGAGACGCTGAAGACCCACGAACGGATCAGCAGCAAAGAGGCCCGCACGCGCGTTCTGCAGATGCTGGAGGCGGTTCAGATTAACGACCCGGAGCGCGTCTTCGATCTCTACCCGCACGAGGTTTCCGGCGGCATGGGCCAGCGGGCGATGATCGCGATGATGCTGGTCTGCGGCCCGGACCTCCTGATCGCCGACGAGCCCACATCGGCGCTCGACGTCACCGTCCAGCTCGAGGTGCTGGCAATCCTCGACAAGCTTGTGTCCGAACGGGGCATGGGCCTGATCTTCGTGTCTCACGATCTCCGCCTCGTCTCGACTTTCTGCGACCGCGTGCTGGTCATGTATGCAGGACGCGTGGTGGAGGAACTTTCCTCTGCCAATCTCGATCAGGCGCAACATCCTTATACTCAGGGGCTTCTGAACTGCTTGCCGCGCATAGGCAGCGACAGGCATCCGCTGCCGGTTCTGGAGCGTCAGAAGGAGTGGGCAGAATGACAGCCGCTCTTTCCATCCGGGACATGCTGGTTATGTACGAGGATTTCGCGGCACTGAACCGCGTCAGCCTCGATGTCGATCTCGGCGAATCCTTCGGCATCGTCGGGGAATCCGGCTCGGGAAAGTCTACTCTGCTACGCGCAATCACGGGGCTCGCCAGCTTCCATTCGGGCAGTCTCACGGTCAACGGGCGCAGCTATAGCGGCCGCAAGCGCGACAAAGAGTTCTACCGCACGGTCCAGATGGTCTTCCAGGATCCTTACGGGTCACTGCATCCGCGCCAGACGGTCGACCGGTTGCTGCTGGAGCCGCTGACCATCCACGGGTTTGATAACGTGGATGCCCGGATCGCCCGTGCGCTGGACGAGGTGGGGCTCGGGAGCGGCTTCCGCTTTCGTTACTCGCATCAGCTGTCGGGCGGGCAGCGGCAGCGAATTGCGATCGCCCGCGCCCTCATCGTCGAGCCGAAGATCCTGCTCCTCGACGAGCCGACCTCAGCGCTGGATGCGTCGATCCAGGCTGAGATCCTCAACCTGCTGGAGCAGGCCCGCCGCGACCGGAACCTCACCTTCGTGATGGTGAGTCATGATCTCGGCGTCATCAGCCACATGTGCGAACGCCTGACGGTCATGAAAGCCGGCGAGGTGGTCGAGACGGTACCGGTCGAGGCACTGGAAAGGCGGCAGCTCTCGGCAGACTATACGCGCCAGCTGATGGTGGCCAGCGAGGGCTTTCGTCGTGATTGACGCGGCCGGTGCACGGGCATGAACCTTCGGGCGCTGCTTTATTTTGACGAGCTGGTGCGCACCAATTCCATGCGTGCGGCGGCGGAAAACCTGAACGTCGCGCCAACGGCGGTCAGCCGCCAGATCGAAAACCTCGAAGAATACTTCGGTGCGCAGCTCGTCGAGCGCAGCAACCGCGGCATCCGACTGACCGCGGCCGGCCGGCTGCTGGCGGAGCGGGCGGGCAAAACACTGCGCGAGCTGGATCATGTTCACCAACTGATCGACGATCTGAAGGGGCTGCAGGGCGGCAAGGTGGTGCTCTATGCCAACGGTGCGACCGTCGCGAACGTGATTGCACCAGTGCTTGCCGAATTCAGCCTGCTCCACCCCAGACTGCGGTTCGAGGTCACGATCAGCAGCGCCCGCGAAGCGATAGAGGCGCTGGCTGCGGGCGAGGCGGATATCGCAGTCACACTTTTTGCTCCGCCGATGGCTGGCGTGAAGGTCCGTCTGAGCTCCGAGGTCGCGTATGATGTGATCCTCAGCCGGCAGCATCCCCTGTCGAAGGCAGAGAAGATTACCGTGGTCGAGCTGATGAAGCTGCCGCTGGCTCTTCCCGATCGCGGCTTTGCTGCGCGCCAGGCGATCGACGACCTGTTTGGCCGCGAGAAGCTGGAGCCCGATCCGCTGTTCGTCACCAGTTCGCTCGACATGCTGAAGGAGCTGGTCCTGCGAGGGGCGGCCGTTACGTTGCTTCCAGAACTTGCGGTGCGTCGCGAGGTCGAAGCCGGCTTGTTGTCCGCAGTGCCGATCGCCGATGGTAAAGCCGTGCGTACTGCCATTGATCTTTGTGTTTCGCCAGATCGGCAGCTGACAGCGGCCGCAAAGGCCTTGGTAGAGTTCATAGAAGACCACGTACGGGTCGCCAACCCTGCCAGATGATCCGCCGACGACTTTCGTGTTGCGTTTTCGGCTACGCACCTTCTTTGAGATCCCTATTGTGTGTTCGCGGCAGCGATGCCATATGGCTGACGCGTCATGCAACACCTGCTCATGGAATGAGGCCGTCATGCGTATCAGGAAGTTATTCGGAGCCGCCGTTGCTTTTGGCGGCATGTTGTTCGCCGCATTGTCTGCGGCCCCCGTGGTCCAAGCCGCACCCAAGACCTCAGTCACTTTGGGAATGTCTATCGAACCCGCTGGTCTCGATCCGACCATCGCGGCGCCCGTCGCGATTGGCCAGGTGACGTGGCAGAACATCTTTGAAGGCCTGACAACCATCGATCGAGATGGTTCTGTTCAGCCCCAGCTCGCAGAAAGCTGGGAGATCTCCGAGGATGGCAAAACCTACACCTTCAAGCTTCGCCCCGGTGTCACCTTGCATGATGGGGAGGTCTTCGATTCTTCCGTCGCCAAGTTCGCGATCGACCGTGCGCGGGGTGCGGACTCAGTCAACCCGCAGAAACGCTACTTTCAGACGATTGAAAGCGTGGAAACGCCGGACGCGCAGACGCTGGTGCTGAAGCTCAGCGAGCCGACGGGAAGCCTTCTTTACTGGCTTGCCTGGCCATCCTCCAGCATGGTTGGCACCCAGTCGGCTGACAACAACAAGACGACGCCGGTCGGGACAGGCCCCTTTACCTTCGTCAACTGGTCGAAGGGCGAGAAGGTCGAGCTGGCCCGCAATCCCAACTACTGGAACAAGAATGAGGCGGCGAAGCTGGAAACGGCAGTCTTTCGCTTCATCTCCGAGCCGCAGGCCCAGGCTGCGGCGCTCAAGGCAGGGGATGTTGATGCCTTTCCCGAGTTCGCGGCGCCCGAACTGATGGAAAGCTTCGAAGGCGACGACCGTCTCGCAACGGTCATCGGCGACACCGAGATGAAGGTGGTTGCCGGAATGAACAACGCGCGAAAGCCCTTCGATGACTCACGGGTCCGGCAGGCTTTGATGATGGCGCTCGACCGCAACATGATCGTCGAGGGCGCATGGTCAGGCTACGGGACGCCTATCGGCAGCCACTATACGCCGAACGATCCCGGGTATGTCGACCTCACCGGCGTCTATCCCTACGACCCCGAAAAGGCGAAGGCACTGCTGGAGGAGGCCGGTTACGGCAACGGCTTCACCTTCACCATCAAGGCACCTCAGATGGCCTATGCTCAGCGCACCGCGCAGATCATGCAGGCCATGTTTGCCCAGATCGGCGTGACGATGAATATCGATACGACCGAGTTCCCGGCCAAATGGGTTGCGGATGTCTTCAAGGCGTCCGATTACGACATGACCATCGTCGCCCATGCCGAACCGATGGACATCGACATCTATGCGCGCGAACCCTACTACTTCAACTACAAGAACC
>DASYHX010000198.1:0-8226 GCA_035998065.1 Pseudorhizobium sp. | reverse complement strand
ATGGTATCGACGTCGGGACGTGGACTTCGCCCGGAGATTTTGGCGACAAGCGCGGCGTATTCACGCCCGACTGGTGGAAGCTTAAGGGATCCCAATACGGAAAACTAAAGAACTGGCGCATCAACGAGGCCGGGAGTTTCGTCGACGGCATCAGGATCTCCGACGTGACCTTGGACGTGCTTGGCCTTGACCGCCACCGGTCGATCCGTATGCGCATTGGTGTCAAGGAAGACGCCCAGCATCCCGGCGGGATCAACATCTTTGGAGCAGGGTTCGGCAACTATTCGCAGGACATTGTGCTCCGAATCCAGATCTGAGCCTCAGCGTCGTCTTGACGAGAGCAGAATGCTCCGCTTTAAATAACATAAAACCGGATACAAACCGGCATTCATGATATGGAGGGCGGGGAGGGCCATGGACGCTCGAGTTACTGCACACGCGCATTATTCCATCGGCGAGATAGATAAGCGCCTCTACGGCTCCTTCCTGGAACATCTTGGTCGGGCGGTCTACACCGGCATCTATGAACCAGATCATCCGTCGGCTCTCCCCAATGGCATGCGGCAGGATGTGATAGAACTCGTGCGGCAACTTGATACGCCCATCTGCCGCTATCCCGGCGGCAACTTTGTCTCGGCCTATAACTGGGAGGACGGTATCGGGCCGAAGGCGGAGCGCCCGACGCGGCTTGATCTTGCCTGGCGTACGTCCGAGTCCAACGAGGTCGGCATCCACGAGTTTGCCGAATGGGCGGAGGCGGCCGGAACCGAGATGATGCTGGCGGTGAACCTCGGTTCACGCGGCCTCGATGCCGCACGCAACTTCGTTGAATACGTCAACCATCCGGGCGGGAGCTACTGGTCCGACCTGCGCCGCAAGAACGGTCGCGCCGAACCTTGGGACGTCAAATTGTGGTGCCTTGGCAACGAGATGGACGGTCCATGGCAGGTCGGCCACAAGAGCGCTGCCGAGTACGGCCACCTCGCCAATGAGACTGCCAAGGCTCTGCGCGCCTTTGACGACAAGCTCGAACTCGTCGTCTGCGGTTCCTCCCATTCCGAGATGCCGACCTATCCGCAATGGGAAGCGACCGTGCTGGACGAGACATACGAGCAGATCGACTACATTTCGCTGCACATGTATTTCGAGAACTACGAGAAGAACACGGCCGAATATCTGGCTCTTCCCCAGAAGCTTGATCGCTACATCGCTACCGTCGGAGGCGTGATCGACTTCGTGAAGGCGAAGAAGCGGTCCAAGCGGGACGTGAAGATTTCCTTCGACGAGTGGAACGTCTGGTATCACGAGCGCAAGCGCGACGCCAAGCGGATGAAGGAGTGGGACTGGCCCCACGCGCCGGTGCTTCTGGAGGACATCTACAATTTCGAGGACGTTCTCCAGGTGGGGTGCATTCTCAACACCTTTATCCGCAGGTCCGACCTGGTCCGCATCGCTTGCATCGCGCAACTCGTCAACGTCATCGCTCCGATCATGACGGAGCCTGGCGGAGCGGCTTGGCGCCAGACAATATATCATCCGCTGCAGCTTGCCTCCCGCTACGGTCGCGGCACCGCACTGAACCTTGATGTCGACTGCCAGTCATATACCTCAGATATCGCTGGATCCGTCCCGTATCTCGATGTCTCGGGCGTTCATGATGCCGAGGCAGGCTGGCTGACCTTCTTTGCGGTCAACCGTCACGGTCACGAGCACATGGACATGCAGTTATCGGTTGAGCGGTTCGGGACGATCAAGGGAATCGAGCACACCCTTATCAAGCACGATGACCTGGAAGCGAGGAACACGAAGGACAATCCCGAAAACGTAAAGCCGCAGCAGGTGGAGGACACGGCCCGCCTGGAGGAAAATCGCGCGCGCGTTACGGTGCCGCCCTATTCCTATTCGATGATCAGGTTCAAGCTCTAGTTCGTTCATAAGTGGCGGTAGGAGGCCACTTATAGTCCAGGGAGGAGAAGAAGATGGCAAATTGGTACAGGTTGACGAAGGCGCTTGTGCTTGCGACGGGTCTCATGACGTCCGCCGCACATGCAGAAGAAACGGTCGTCTGGTGGGACTTCCTCGCCGGCGGCGACGGTGTGCGCATGAAGCAGTTGATCAGCGATTTCAACGCCGCCCATCAGGGTGAGATCAAGATCGATGCGACGACGCTTGAGTGGGGCACGCCCTTTTACTCCAAGGTACAAACGTCCGCTGCCGTGGGCGAGGCGCCGGATGTGATGACCTATCATGCAAGCCGCATTCCGCTTGCAGTGAAGCAGGGGATCCTGCAGGAGATCACCCCCGAAGACTGGAGCACCATGGGGCTGGGGAAGGAAGACTACGCAGCCGCCACCTGGGATGCGGTCACCGTCGACGGCAAGCAATATGCTGTGCCTCTCGATACGCATCCGATCGTGCTTTACTATAACAAGGACTTGCTGGCGAAGGCTGGCGCCCTCGGCGATGACGGCAAGCCTAAGGGAATGGACTCACGTGAGGGTTTCGAGGCGACGCTTCAAGCCTTGAAGGACTCTGGTGTAAAATACCCACTCGGGTCTGTCACGGCGGACGGCAACTTCATGTTCCGCACCATCTACTCGCTGATGGGTCAGCAGGACGGCGAGTTGATGACCGGCGATGAGTTTCTTGCGGGAGACAATGCGGAGAAGCTGCAGAATGCGCTGTCCGTGTTGCAGGACTGGACGAAAAAGGGTCTACAGTCCACCTATTCGGATTATCCCGCAACGGTCGCTCTCTTCACCTCCGGGGAGGCGGCAATGATGATCAACGGCGTCTGGGAAGTTCCGACGATGACGGATCTGCAGAAGGAGGGCAAGCTCTTCGAATGGGGTGCCGTGGAACTGCCGGTGATCTTCGACCATCCCTCCACCTATGCCGATAGCCACACGTTCGCAATTCCGGCAAACAACGGCAAGGAGATGAGCCCGGAAAAGCGGGCGGCCGTGCTTGAAGTGATCAGCTGGATCTCCAAGAATTCGCTGCTCTGGGCAACGGCAGGTCATATTCCTGCCTATGGTCCAGTGACGGCCTCGGCGGAATATGAGGCGATGGAGCCAAATGCGACCTACTCCTCGCTGACATCGAACATGATCTTCGACCCGAAGACACCGCTCGCGGGTATCGCGGGCCCGATCTTCGACGTCATGTCGACTTACTTCGTGCCCACGCTGAACGGCGAGATGGATCCCGCCGAGGCGGTCGAGGAGATCAAGCTCGGTCTCGAAGACCTTTGAATCGCTCCGTGCCTGGGCCGGGCTCTCCCGGCCTGGGCAACAGATTTGCCGTGCATTATTCAGTCGCCTGGCGGGAAGGTTCTGAGGGAGCATGCTGAGGAATAGACGCAGCGAGATGATGTTTGCCCTGGCGCTGGTCGCGCCTTTCGTGGTGATCTACGGGCTTGTCTTCATCTATCCGACAATCAAGCTGTTCATGATCAGCCTGACGGACGCTCCTCTGATCGGAGAGGGCAGTTATGTTGGCTTGGCGAATTATACCCGTCTGGTTAGTGATCGTCGGTTTGAAACGGCCTTGTGGAACACCGGCTATTTCGTCCTGCTGACTGTGATCCCAGGAACCTTTGTCGCCTATGCGATCGCGCTCGGTGTGAATCGGCTGTCAGGACGAATGCAGGCGGCCATCCTTGCGCTGTTCTTCCTGCCCTACATCCTTCCCGTTTCCGTCGTTTACCTGATCTGGGACTGGACACTGAACTTCCAGTTCGGGATCGCGATGTATGTCTTTGACCTTCTCGGGATCCAGCGGATCCCGGTCTTCAAATCCACTCTCTGGTTCATGCCGGCCGTGGGGCTGATCACAATCTGGTGGACTGCCGGCTTTTCAATCCTGCTTTTCCTGGCCGGCCTGCGCGCCATTCCGAGAGAGATTTACGAGGCAGCGGCTCTCGACAATGCGGGGAGGTGGGCGACGTTTTCGCGCATCACATGGCCTTTGATGTGGCCGGTGACTGCGCTGGTCTTGACGATCCAGCTGATCTCGCAGCTGAAGATCTTCGATCAGGTCTACCTGTTTTAGACTGGTGGGCGGCCGAACGACAACCTGGTCCTTGTCTACTACATTTTCCTGCGGGCCTTCCAGTCCGACCAGGGAGGACGTGCAGCCGCCGCTGCCGTGGTTCTCTTCTTCATCGTCATCGTGGTCTCCGTCCTGAACTTCCAGCTGACGAGGCTTTCAGGGGGGCGTAGCCGATGAATGCGCAAACAGCTCGACGCCTCAACCTGGCGGGCCTTCTGATCACCCTGTTCACCGTTGTTGCCGCGATCCTTTGGGCGTTTCCCCTTTACTGGGGTGTCGTCTCGTCGCTGAAGCCGGAGGACGAAGTGGTTCGACCTTATATCGAGCTTTGGCCGGATACCTTCACGTTCTCACATTACATCTTTGCCTTGACCGAGACCGAGATCGGCCGGTGGTACCTCAACTCTATAGTCACGGCGCTTAGCGTCACCGTTCTGACGGTGTCGTCTTCGCTGCTGTGCGGTTACGCGATCTCGCAGCTGAAGTTCCCGTTTCGCAACCTGCTCTGGTGGCTGATCCTGGCAAGCTTCATGGTTCCCATGCAGACGTTGATCGTCAACCACTTTGAGTTGGTCGCGAACCTCGGCCTGATCAACACCTGGGCGGGAATCGTGCTGCCGCAGCTGATCCACCCGGTCATCATCATTGTCTACAAGCAGTTTTTCGATGGCGTACCGAAGGACTTCCGCGAAGCGGCGGTCATGGACAACGCTTCGGAATGGCGGATCCTCACTCGCATCTACATACCGATGAACTGGGGTGTGACGACGGCGCTTTGCATCGTCTGCTTCATCTGGTCGTGGAATTCGTTTCTCTGGCCGTTCCTCGCGGTCACGCGTACAGACATGATGACGATCACCGTCGGCATTACTCAGGTGAACGACGCCTTCGGCGTCTATTATGCTCGCGAACTAAGCGCAGCCGTTCTGGCGGGTCTGCCGGTCGCGCTGGCGTATCTGATCTTTCAGCGGCGCGTGACGGAAGCGATAACGCTGTCAGCGGGTATCAAAGGGTAGCGGCAGGGCGCATCCGGTCTCTCGACCACGGCAATTGCGGAGTGCCCTAGTGTGCTGCGTAGGACTTGCCTGCGGTGTCGAACAGATGAATGGCGCTCGGATCAAAACGCAGACGGACGCGATCTCCGGCGCGCACGGGAGAGCGGCCTGCATCCTGAGCAATGATCTCCGTTCCATCGTCGAGCCTGCAATAGGCAAGGGTACGCTCGCCCAGGCGCTCGACGACGTTGATGATCGCCTCCGTCGCCTCCCCCGGAGGGGCATCCCCTTGCGTCAGCACCTGCACGGCTTCGGGACGAATGCCGAGGTCGAATTGACCTGCGCTCGGTATGGGAGCATCGATGTGCATCTCAAAGCCGTTGCGCATGCGGATTGGTCCCGGTCCTGGGCGGGCGACTTCCACGGGAAGGAAGTTCATGCCTGGCGAGCCGATGAAGCTCGCGACGAAGCGCGAGGCCGGTCGTAGATAAACGTCCATCGGCGCACCAATCTGCTCGATCTTGCACTTGTTCAGCACGACGATGCGGTCGGCGAGCGTCATTGCCTCCGTCTGATCATGGGTGACATAGATCATCGTGGCGTTCATCCGTTGATGGAGTTGTGCCAGCTCCACGCGGGTCCGCACCCGAAGCGCGGCATCGAGGTTTGACAGCGGCTCGTCGAAAAGGAAAGCCTTCGGCTCCTTGACGATTGCCCGACCGATCGCCACTCGCTGGCGCTGCCCTCCCGAAAGCTGTGCAGGCCGACGGTCCAGGAGTTCCTCCATCTCCAGCATGCGCGCCGCTTCCGTGACCCGCGCATCAATATCCTTGGAGGACATCCCGATGTTGCGCAGCCCAAACGCCATGTTCTCGCGAACCGTCATATGCGGGTAAAGGGCATAGTTCTGGAATACCATCGCGACGTTGCGCTGGCCCGGCGGGAGTGCTTCACTGCGCACGCCGCCGATGGTTAGGGTGCCGCTGTCTATGCTTTCCAGCCCGGCGATCATGCGCAACAACGTGGACTTGCCGGACCCGGAAGGACCCAGGAAAACCACGAGTTCTCCCGCTTCCACCGTGAGTGACAGGTTCTCAATCACCGATACCGCGCCATAGCTCTTTGACACGTTCTCGAGCTGGATATCCGCCATTCTCTCCTCCTCCTCTACCGTCAGAATCATCTTTCCCGGTACGTATCAGAAGTCAAGATATAGGCGGAGGGGCATTTGTCTTGCCGCACCGCTCAACTAGCCGAGCCCGGACGCCACCGACATGCGGTCGCCGTGCTCAAAGTGGGCGAAGCGAGCGGGCTCGCCCTCACGGTCTGATGTCAGCGGGCCGCCCAGTTGGCGCCGCGGCGGTAGATCTCGCGCATCTGCGGGACGTTGAACTCTTCTGCCACATGGCCGAGGGAAGAGTAGAAGACGCGGCCTTTGCCGTAGTGCCGTTTCCAAACCACCGGCATGACCACGCCATCGATCCACCAGGCGTGGTCTCCGGTGAACGTGGTCGTCGCCAGCACCTCGTTGGACGGATCGACATGCATGTAATATTGCTCGGAGTGGTAGGGGAAGTCGGAGATGCCTTCCATGACTGCGTCATCCGGACGGGTGATGTTGACGGTATAGTCGATGATGTTGCCCGGGTGGGCCACCCATTGGCCGCCGACGATGAACTGGTATTCCACGCATTCACGGAACGCGTCTCCCGCGCCGCCATGATAGCCCGCCAGCCCCACGCCGTTCTCGATTGCGGTTGCGAGGTTCTTGGCCTCTTCCTTCTCGATCTTCGACATCGTCATGATCGGTACGATCAGCGACAGGTCGTGAATTGAAGGGTCGGCAAAGGCCTCGGTGCTGCGCTCCACATACACGTTGAAGCCGTCTTTCTGGAGCATGTCCTTGATGATCTCGGAGCATTGTTCCGGTTCGTGGCCGCTCCAGCCACCCCAGACGATCAGGGCTTCTCGCATGATTAGTTCCTTTCGTTCTTGTCTCGTGTGTCAGGCAGCCAAGCGGGCTTCGGAGAGAGACTCCGACAGAGGGGCCGGCCGCTCGGCTCTGGTTTCGATCGCAACCGTGGTGCCGCTTTCGGCTGCCTTCTGGAAGGCCTCCATCACCTCCAGGACATGGAGGGCGAGCGTGCCATTGGCGCGGTGCGGCCGGTTGGCGCGGATCGCATAGGCCATGTCCGCCACGCCGATCGAGCGGTAATTTCCGTCGGCATAGGGTTGTGTCGTTTCCTGCGGCTCGAAGCTCCCGCCCTTCTTGAGGAGCTCAACCTGCCCGCCGAAGTGGTTCGGATCGGGAACGATGAGCGTTCCCTCGGTGCCGTAGAGTTCAAGCGGAACGTGCTTATGCCCCGCCACGTCAAAGCTCATGCCGATCTGGACGATTGCCCCGCACTCGAAGGCCATCGCACCGGCAACATGCGTTGCCACATGAACGGGAATGCGCTCGCCGTTGCGCGGCTGGCTGGTGATCACGCGCTCGTTGCGCGGCGAAAATGCAAAACCTGCGACCTTCGCCACCGGGCCCAGCAGGTTGACGAGGTCCGTGATGTAATAGGGACCCATGTCCAGCATGGGGCCGCCGCCGGTCTCGTAGTAGAAGTCCGGGTTAGGATGCCAGCGTTCGTGACCCGGGCACATGAAGGTTGCCGTACCGCCGACCGGCAGACCGAGCGTGCCGGAATCGACGATGGCGCGCGCGGTCTGATGCGAGCCGCCCAGGAAGGTATCGGGTGCTGCGCCAATGCGCAGCCCTTGCGCTTCCGCCGCATCCGCCAGGCGCTTGCCTTCAGCGAAATTGATCGCGAGCGGCTTTTCCGAGTAGGTATGCTTGCCGGCTTCCAGCGCCTGCATGGCGACGGCGACATGAGCCTTCGGCACGGTCAGGTTGACGATGATCTCGATAGCCGGATCGGCAAGAAGGTCTTCTACGGTACGTGCCTGAAGGTTGAACTCGGACGCCCGCTGTCGGGCAAGCTCCGGATTGAGGTCGGCGAGTCCTCTGATGTCGAGGATGTCGAAGGAGGCCATGGCCTTCAGATACGCTGAGGAGATGTTCCCGCAGCCGATGATCCCGATCCCTACCTTATTCATAAATCCTCCCAGATTTCAGTTGCAGCCGTCAGCGTCTCACCGCTGCGGTGTCGATGCAGGTCCCGTGGTCGAC
>DASYHX010000194.1:0-4002 GCA_035998065.1 Pseudorhizobium sp. | reverse complement strand
GGTTGACCTGTTGCCAGCAGGCGCAGTCGTTGGCGCGTTCCAGGTTCTGGACGCCTGCCACGACGGCGTCATCGACGCCGCGCATTCTGTGCCCGTCTATTGGTATGGCAAGCACAAGGGCGCCTCACTGTTCGGCACCGGTCCTGTATTCGGCGGATCGGCCACAACCATGCTGTCCTGGTTCTACGAGGGCGGCGGTGCGGAATTCTATCGGGAACTGCAGCAGGATATCCTTGGCCTTGAGGTCGTCGGTTTCCTGGGCTTCCCAATGTTTGCGCAACCCTTCGGTTGGTTCAAGAACGAGGTCAACTCGGTCAGCGACATCAATGGACTGAAGTACCGGACCGTTGGCCTGGCCGCAGACCTGATGCAGAAAATGGGGATGTCGGTGGCGCAGTTGCCAGGCGGCGAGATTGTGCCCGCCATGGAACGCGGCGTCATCGATGCGTTCGAGTTCAACAACCCCTCGTCAGACATTCGCTTCGGTGCCCAGGACGTTGCCAAGAACTACTATCTGTCCTCGTACCACCAGGCATCAGAATCCTTCGAGTTCCTGTTCAACCGAGGCTTCTACGAGGATCTCGAGCCGGACCTTCAGGCCATCGTCCGCTATGCGGTCGAAGCCGCGTCGACGGCCAATACGGCATCGGCGATGAACAACTATTCTGCCGACCTACGCAAGCTGGAGGAAGACGCCGGCGTGACGGTGCATCGCACGCCACAGGAGGTCCTTGATGCGCAGATCAAGGCGTGGGACGAACTGATCGTCGATCTCGAGCAGGACGAATTCATGAAGCGCGTGCTGGACAGCCAGCGCGAGTGGGTCGAGCGGGTGACGTACTATGAGTTGATGAACTCGCCCGACTACGCTCTCGCCTACCAGCATTACTTCCCCGATAAGCTCAAACTGTGAGCCTCACTCGATAGCATGTCTTGGTCTCGGCAGGGGTAACTCCCCTGCCGAACGTCCCTCAATAGAAAGACGCACGCATCGATGGTGGCATTCATTCGTTTTGCAGACTCCCTGTCGGCTTGGTTCGGCAAGGCATTCGCGTGGCTGATCGTCCTGATGACCTTCGGTACGAGCTACGAGGTCTTCGTTCGCTATGTCGTCGGGCGACCGACACCATGGGCGCTCGATGTCTCTTTCATCATGTACGGCACGCTCTTCATGATGGGCGGTGCCTACACTTTATCTCGCGGCGGCCATGTTCGCGGGGACTTCCTTTATCGGCTCTGGAAGCCACGGACCCAGGCGTCCGTGGATTTGGTTCTCTACCTTATCTTCTTCTTCCCCGGCGTCACGGCGCTCATCTTTGCGGGATGGAAATACGCCTCCCGCTCGTGGGGTTACGGAGAGGTCAGCGTCAACAGTCCTGCAGGAATCCCGATCTACCAGTTCAAGATGGCTATCGTGGCAGCCGGCGTGCTCCTTTTCATTCAGGGGATCGCGCAAGTTCTACGATGCATCCGCTGCATTCGAGACGGTGAGTGGATTGAAGCGGAAGAAGACGTAGAGGAGACGGAGACGCTCCTGATCAAAGAAAAGCAGGCCGAACCTGCAGGAGATCAAGTATGACGGACCCACAAGTCGCCCTGTTGATGCTGGGTCTTTTCATTTTCATCGTGTTCCTGGGTTTCCCGATTGCCTTCACCTTGATGGCGATGGGCATCGGCTTTGGCTACTACGCCTATTATGAACCCAACCGCATGTGGCGATCCTATAACCGCCTCGACGAGACGGCGGGCTGGTGGGACAGTAGCAGCCTATGGCTGGAAGGCTTCTTTAACAACCGCGTCTTCGACCTGTTCATCAACCAGACCTATACGGTTATGGCAAACGACGTGCTGACGGCGGTGCCTCTCTTCCTGTTCATGGGTTATATCGTCGAGCGCGCCAATATCGTCGATCGGTTGTTCTCGACCCTGAATATTGCGTCCAAGAACCTCCCCGGCTCCATGGGCGTCGCGGCGTTGATCACCTGCGCGCTGTTTGCGACGGCCACCGGTATCGTCGGCGCCGTGGTTACCCTCATGGGATTGCTGGCGCTGCCGGCGATGCTGAAGGCTCGGTACGACCATTCCTTTGCCACCGGCATCATCTGCGCCGGAGGAACGCTCGGCATCCTCATTCCGCCGTCGATCATGCTGATCGTCTACGCCGCGGCCTCCGGCACCTCCATCGTGCGCCTCTATTCGGCAGCCCTTCTGCCGGGGCTCACGCTTGTCGGGCTCTATCTGGTCTATATCGTGGGGCGCTCGATTCTGCAGCCAAGCGTTGCGCCCAAACCGACCGCCGAGGAGGTTCCTGACGTCCCGTTCCTGAAGCTTGCAGGCATGATCGTCACGTCCTTCCTGCCACTGGCCATTCTGATCCTCGCGGTGTTGGGGTCCATTCTATTCGGTCTTGCAACGCCAACGGAGGCGGCGGCGATCGGAGCTTTGGGCGGGATGGCTCTGGCGGTCCTTTACCGCGCCATGAGCTGGGACCGCCTTCGGCAAAGCGTGTACTTGACGGTCAGAACCACGGCGATGGTCTGCTGGCTCTTTGTCGGCTCCTATACCTTCTCTTCCGTCTTCTCCTATCTGGGCGGTGAGCACATCATCTCTGAGTTCGTCCGCAGTCTGGACCTGACGCCATTCCAGTTTCTGCTTCTGGCGCAGTTCATCATCTTCCTGCTGGGCTGGCCGCTGGAGTGGTCGGAGATCATCATCATCTTCGTACCGATCTTCCTTCCGCTGCTGGACATGTTCGGTATCGATCCCTTGTTCTTCGGAATCTTGGTGGCACTCAACCTGCAGACGTCGTTTCTGACGCCGCCCATGGCGATGTCAGCTTATTATCTCAAGGGAATTGCGCCGCCGGAGGTGCGGCTGACACAGATCTTCAAGGGCGTACTCCCCTTTGTCTTCATGGTCTTCATAAGCATGACGCTTATGTACGCCTTTCCGCAGATCGTGTTCTATCTACCGGAGTTGTTCTATGGCCGCTGACGAGAGATCACTACGCGCACGCGAGGCGGCTGTTGCCACTCAACCCTCCACCTCCTCTTTGGAGGCGGACCTCAGACAAAGGAGTAGGACATGACGGACCGTCTGCTCGCTCTGATCGCCTTTGGCGTCCTGTGCGGCTTCCTTGGCATCCTGCTTTGGCAGGTGCCTCGCGTGGACCTCGTCATCGTTATCGGCATAACTGTCGCTTTCAGCGGCTACGATCTATTCTTCTATCATCGCCGCGACGACCACGGTTGACCGATCAGAAGGCAAGAAGACCGATCAAACCGACTGCACCGACGAGGATCCGCCACCAGGCGAAGGGTGCGTATCCCCGACTGGATACAAAGTTCAGCAGAGAGCGCACGACGATCAGCGCCGTTACGAAGGCCGCGACGAAGCCAATGGCGATGATTGCTGCATCATCGACGCGGATGGCAGCCCGGTTCTTGTATAGATCAAGCGTGAAAGCCCCGAGCATTGTCGGCATGGCAAGGAAGAACGAGAATTCCGCAGCTGAACGCTTGTCGGTCCCCAGTAGCAGCGACCCCACGATTGTCGCTCCCGAACGTGAGGTGCCCGGAACCATGGCAAGGCACTGAAACAGTCCGATCTTGAACGCGAGCGAAAGTGGATAATCCTTGATATCCGTATACCGAGGCTGGTGGGCCATTCGATCGACGAGCAGGAGGACCACCCCTCCTAAAATCAAGACAACGCACATCAACGCAGGCGTTTCAAAAAGGACGGTCTTGATGAAACCGTGCGCAAGAACGCCGAGCACTGCTGCGGGCAGAAAAGCAATTAGCACCGCCAACACAAAATGCCGCGCCTCTGCACTGGTGGGCAGATTGAGCGCAATATCGAGCAGGCGGCGAAAATAAACGAGCAGAATCGCCGATATCGCGCCCAGCTGGATCAGGACGGCGAAGGTATTTCCGGGAGACTCGAAACCGAGGAAGTGTCCCGCGAGAAGGACGTGAGCCGTCGAAGAGACCGGTACGAACT
>DASYHX010000189.1:0-7735 GCA_035998065.1 Pseudorhizobium sp. | reverse complement strand
AGAAGTCTATATAGCTCTTGATCATGTGCCGATGGAAACAGGTGGAGGGTCAGCCGTCATCTAGCGTCGCATCGACTCCCTGCCAGGGGGAGAAACGGCAATTGCCTCGAGCAGGTCCGCCACATCCACGAGGTTGTCGGCACGTCCTGCAGGATTTGCGGCGGCGCAATGATGGGTCGTCAAGCATGGACATGAGCGAGCGATGTGCACTCGTCGATCTTAGAATGCGAGGAAAAGAGGCACCAGCTTTGCGTCTCCGGCGACCACCACAACAGTGGCTGCCATCGGCGAACACCAAAACCCGGTTCCTCTTCAACATCCCCTCGATCCAGTGCCTGGTTAAGGTGCGCACCTCACGCACTGCTCGAACGTCGGATCGATCTCCAGGCGGCGGACTGCGATCGGCTCGCCGCATGCGGTGCAGTAGCCATAGTCGCCGTCTCGAATGCGCGACAGCGCCATCTCTATTGCCACCTTGCGGTGCTGCCTGCGGCGCGTGAGGGTCTTGGCCATCTCCTGTTGCTGCATCGCATCCATCCGCGAGAGGCGCCCGACGCTCTGCTGATCGAGTTCGACGGGAGCGCGATACTCCCCGCTTTCCTCGATCAGCGCTACTGTCTCAGTCAGTTCCGTCCGTAGCCTTGCCTCGAGCTCCTCCACGATGCCAGGATCTTCAATGGTCCGCATCGCATCCTCCCGTGTGACCATTACCTGATTATGGCGACGGGCACCTTGCAGGAGCGGATCATCTCGGTCGTTGTGGAACCAAGAAACAGGCTGCGCAGCCGTGAATGGCTGTAGGCTCCCATGACCAGGAGATCGAACTTGTCTCGCTCGACCATATCCGAGATCACCTTCTCCGGCTCGCCCTGAACCACCTCCGTCTCAACAGGAAAACCTGCAGCCTTGAGAATAATGGAGGCGTCCTCGATCTTCCTCCGGTTCTCCGCCGTGTCGGTTGCCGCCATCACCAGCTTGCAGGCGAGGCCCCGCAGGATCGGATTGCGCGCCACCTGATCGATGGCCTTGAGCGCCGTCGATCCGCCGTCAAACGCGATCAGAACCTTCTGGATCGGCTTGAACGCCCGCGATGCGATGACGATCGCCTTGCGGGTTGAGCGGACGACCCGTTCAAGGTTCGAACCGAGATGTCCTTTGGCGAAGTCGGCTCCTTCGCCGCG
Organism: Pseudorhizobium sp.; assembly: GCA_035998065.1. Classification (GTDB taxonomy): domain Bacteria; phylum Pseudomonadota; class Alphaproteobacteria; order Rhizobiales; family Rhizobiaceae; genus Neorhizobium. The sequence continues at coordinate 6,554 of DASYHX010000189.1, read as the reverse complement.
CTTCCCGATGACGATCAGATCCGTCTGCTTCTCGAAGTCGAGGACGGTATCAACGAGGTCACCGTTGCGCAGCTTCGTCTCGATCTGCGCAACGCCTGCCGCACTAAGGAGATCCTTTGCACCGTCCAGCAGGAGACGGCCCCGCTTGTGGGCGACCTTTGCCTTCTGGGCGTCGAGTTCGCTCAGTTCTTCCAGCAGCGCCGTCCTGGCCCCCAGCCCGATGTTACCGCTGAGATTGACCGGCTCCGTCGAGAGGTCACGGCGGCCAATCACGTGCAAGAGGTTGACGGAAATGTCGGTGCGGCTGCCAATCCAGGCGACGTGGTCGCAGACGCTCTGAGCGTATTGCGAGCCGTCGATGAGTGCGAGTACCTTCGTCATTATCGTTCCTCCTCAGTGGCCCATCAGGCGTTCCATGGCGCCGGGCTTGTCATGGATCGCCAGCCTGTCGACGATGGTCTCGCTGGCCTGGTTGAGACCCAGAATCTCGACCTCGGCGCCTTCCCGACGGAACTTGAGCACGATCATGTCGAGCGCGGCAACGCTGGAAATATCCCAGATATGCGCCTGGCTGACGTCGATGGTGACCTTGTCCAAGGCTTCCTTGAAATCGAAGGCATTGTTGAAGTCGGCGACCGAAGCGAAAAAGACTTGGCCCTCGACCTTGTAGGTTCGATGATTGCCATCGGATGAGAGCACCGAGGTGATCCGGAAAATCTGTGCGATCTTCCAGGCGAAGAAAATCGCCGACAGCAAAACGCCAATCAAGACGCCGATTGCCAGATTGTGGGTGTACACCACGCCGATTACCGTCGCGATCATCACGATGGAGGAGGAGCGAGGATGATCCTTCAGGTTCTTGATCGACGACCACGAGAAGGTACCGATAGAGACCATGATCATGATCGCGACCAGAGCGGCCATCGGGATTCGGCTGACCAGACCACCCAAGACCAGGATCATGAACAGCAGGAATATCCCAGCGCAAAACGTCGATAGACGTCCCCGACCGCCGGACTTCACGTTGATGATCGACTGGCCGATCATGGCGCAGCCAGCCATGCCGCCGATGAAGCCGGTGGCGGTGTTGGCGATGCCCTGGCCGACGCATTCGCGGTTCTTGTCGCTTGGAGTGTCCGTCAGGTCATCGACGATCTGCGCCGTCATCAGGGACTCCAGCAAGCCGACCGCCGCCACGGCTGCCGAATAGGGCAGGATGATCATCAGCGTGTCGATGTTGAGCGGGATGTTCGGGATCAGGAAGACCGGCAACGTCGAGGGCAGTTCGCCCATGTCGCCGACGGTTCGGATATCGAAGCCGAAGAAGATCGAGATCGCCGTCAGGACAACGATGCAGACGAGCGGCGACGGGATCGACTTCGTCAGGTACGGAAACAGGTAGATGATCGCGAGACCTGCTGCGACCATCAGATAGGTCAGCGCCGGAACGTTGATCAGTTCGGGCAGTTGCGCCATGAAGATCAGGATGGCCAGCGCGTTGACGAAGCCGGTCATCACCGAGCGTGAGACGAAGCGCATGACGTAGCCGAGCTTCAACACACCGGCGACGATCTGGATCAGGCCAGCGAGCACCGTGGCGGCCAGAAGATACTGCAGGCCGTGATCGCGAACGAGCGTCACCATCAGGACGGCCGTTGCGGCAGTTGCCGCCGAGATCATCCCCGGACGTCCGCCAACGAAGGCGATGAGAACGGCAATGGAGAAGGAGGCGTAGAGCCCGATTTTCGGGTCGACACCGGCGATGATAGAGAAAGCGATGGCTTCTGGAATCAGGGCCAGCGCCACGACAAGTCCGGCCAGAACGTCACCTTTGACGTTGCCGAACCATTCGGATTTAAGAGTGCCAAGAAAATCCCGGTTCAAGTTATGGTTCTCCTGTGCTCATCCAGCGCTTGGGAGACCGCCGATCAGCAAAAATTTTTTACGGGAATGGATGCCGCTGAAGACGTTCGATCGCGAACGCGCAAGCGAAGCTGGCGGCATCAGTTCGAAGACGTGATTAGGCCGTCGCAGTCATTTGGAAGGTCCAATCGGAATGCTCACTGCGGTATCTAAAATGAAGATTTGCAGAAGCTAGCTGGTTGCCGAGGGATAGGCGCTCGGAGAAGCCACCCGCGAACGGGTCCGGTTGATGCGGCAATATTGCGGCAATCAAGCTCCGGATCAAGCGGAAACTTGCGATGACTGACAATCAAGGTCTGGTCTCGAGCATGGCTCGAGCCGTGATTTTTACTGGCAGGCAGTCACAGCCTTCAAGTTGATCAGATTGACGTCAACTTTACCCTGTCTTCAAGCTTGGCCGCATCTTCCTTACGCTCGCTATAGCGATCCGTTAGATAGGACGACGCGTCTCTCGTCAGGATCGTGAACTTCACCAGTTCCTCGCAGACATCCACGACACGGTCGTAATAGGAGGAGGGTTTCATCCTGCCGTCGGCATCGAACTCCTGATAGGCGCGTGCCACCGACGACTGGTTCGGGATGGTGATCATCCGCATCCAGCGACCCAGTATTCGCATCTGGTTCACGGCATTGAAGGACTGGCTGCCTCCGGAAACCTCCATCACCGCAAGCGTCCTGCCCTGCGTCGGGCGTATCGACCCAAGCGACAGGGGAATCCAGTCGATCTGCGCCTTCATGATGCCGGTCATTGCACCATGCCGTTCGGGGCTGACCCACACCTGCCCCTCGGACCACTCAGAGAGTTCCCGGAGCTCCTGGACCTTCGGATGGTTCGCAGGCGCTTCGTCCGGAAGCGGCAGTCCCTTCGGATCGAACATCCGCACTTCACAGCCGATCTGTTCCAGCAGACGCCGCGCTTCGTGGGCGAGCAGCCTACTGTAGGAGACCTCGCGGAGAGACCCGTAGAGGATGAGGATACGGGGCTTGTGTGTCGAGAACGGCGGCCGCAAGCCTTCGAGGTCGATTGCGTTGAGGTGCTCTTCGTCCAAGGCAGGAAATGTCTCAGCCAATGCGCTTGCCCCTCTCGTCGAGGACCTGCTCGCCGTCCTCCTTGACGAAGGCCCCCTTGAACGTCTCTGGCAGGATGTCGAGGACAGCCTCGGACGGGCGGGCAAGCCGCGTGCCCAAAGGTGTCACGACAAACGGTCGGTTGATGAGGATGGGGTCCTTCAGCATCGCGTCCAGCAACTGCTCATCGGTCAGGTCCGGACTGTCGAGGCCCAGTTCCGCATAGGGCGTCCCCTTTTCCCGGATCGCCTGCCTGACCGTCAGGCCTGCATCAGCAATCATCCTTGCCAGTTCGTCGCGTGTCGGAGGCGTCTTGAGGTACTCGACGACTTTCGGCTCGATCCCGGCAGCCCGGATCAGGGCGAGCGTGTTGCGCGACGTTCCGCAGGCCGGATTGTGATAGATGGTAACGTCCATGATCATGCCCTTTCGCTGAGCGTGTTGCGGGAAACGGAGGGCGCAGCCTCGTACCAGCCTTTCGATCGGTTGACGATCGCCACCAGCATCAGCATCACCGGAACCTCGATGAGGACGCCGACAACGGTGGCAAGTGCGGCCCCGGAAGTGAAGCCGAAGAGGCTGATTGCGGTTGCAACGGCCAGTTCGAAGAAGTTCGATGCGCTAATGAGGGCGGAGGGACCTGCAACACAATGCACCTCCCCCGTCATGCGGTTGAGCATATAGGCGAAGCCGAAGATGAAGATGGTCTGCAGGAAGATCGGCAGGGCGAGGATCACGATCACGACCGGCTGCGCCAGGATCTGATTGCCCTGAAAGGCGAAGAGCAGCATCACCGTCAAGAGCAGCGAGCCGATCGACAGCGGCTGGATCTTGTCCTGGAAGCGTTGCAGGGCGCGACCATCCCCGCCGGCCAGAATGCGCCGCAGCACCTGCGCCACGACGACCGGAACCACGATGAAGAGGGCGACCGAGATCAGCAGGGTTTCCCACGGCACGACGATAGAGGATACCCCGAGCAGGATCGCGACGATGGGAGCGAAGGCGAGAACCATGACGGCGTCGTTGAGCGCAACCTGCGTGAGCGTGAAGGGAGCATCACCCCGTGTGAGGTTGGACCAGACGAAGACCATGGCGGTGCAGGGGGCGGCTCCGAGCAGGATCAGGCCGGCGATGTAGCTGTCGATCTGGTCGGAGGGAAGCAGAGGCGCAAAAAGCCACCCGATGAAGGTCCATCCGAGCACGGCCATCGAGAACGGCTTGACCGCCCAGTTGGCGAACAGTGTCACACCCATTCCGCGCCAATGCCTTCCGACCTCGCGGATTGCCGCGAAGTCGATCTTCATCAGCATGGGAATGATCATCAGCCAGATCAGGACGGCGACCGGCAGGTTGACCTTTGCAATTTCGGCCGCGCCGATCAACCGGAACAGATTGGGAAAGATCGAGCCAAGAGCGATGCCCGTACCGATCGCGAGGGCAACCCATAGGGTGAGATATCGTTCGAACGTCGACATGTCAGGACGCCTTTCCTTCCGGGTTCGTGCTTCCCTCCATAGAGCCAATCTGCCGCAGCTTTGCCTCAAGCGCCATGCGGTCGATGGATTGGAGCGGAAGGGCGAGGAATGCCGTGATGCGGTTCTTCAGGAAGCGGGCAGCCCGAGCGAAGGCACGCTGGACCTCGGCTTCCGTTCCAACAGCATATGCAGGGTCCTCGACGCCCCAATGAGCGGTCACCGGATGGCCGATCCAGACCGGGCATGACTCGCCTGCCGCGCTGTCGCAGACCGTGAAGATGAAATCCATTTCAGGAGCGCCAGGTTCGGCGAAGACGTCCCAGCTCTTTGACGAAAAACCTTCCGTCGGATAGCCGAGAACGGCCAGTTCCTTCAGCGCATGCGGGTTCACCTCTCCCTTCGGCTGGCTTCCGGCAGAGAACGCCCTGAAGCGCCCACGGCCTTCCTTGTTCAGGATGGCTTCGGCGAGGATGGAGCGGGCCGAATTGCCCGTGCAGAGGAACAGAACATTGTAGATGCGGTCCGAAATGACTTTGTCCTCGGTAACGGTGGATGACAGACATCTGGTTTCCGGCTCAGCAGCCGGATGACTTCATGAATTCACGGGGTAACTTGAGCGGGCGTTCTGCAGGATGCGGCCTGAACGGCAGGGGCGCATACTTCCGGATGCCCGGCACAGCAATCTTCCATCAGGAAGCGAACCAGGTCTCCAAGCATCCCGATATTCGCGCGGTAGATCACCGACCGGGATTCCCTTTGCTGGGACACCAGCCCTGCGTGTTCGAGCTCCTTTAGGTGGAACGAGATGTTGGAAGGAGAGACGCCTGCCTTCTCGGCGAGCAAACCCGCCGCCATGCCGTCCGGCCCCGCGACGACGAGCAATCGCACGATCGAGAGGCGGGTCTCCTGTGAGAGGGCACTGAAGGCACCAAGCGCCTGCTTCTGATTCAACATTTCTACAACCTTTGAAATTTCAATCTAGGAATATCGCGAGTGGCGGGAGATAGCAATGGTGAACTAAGGCAATATCAAGCGCGGCTGGAGGATCGCGATCACGAAGTCTCAATGCCTTGAGCCGGAGGGGTTCCCGCATGAGACGATGCGCTCCAGAAACACTCTATACGCTGACTCCTTGGACTGCGGAGGCGAGCGGCGCCAGCGCTTCCATCTCCGGTTCGGAAAGCACCAAGGACGCAGCCGCCACGTTTTCCATAAGACGGCTGCGCTTGCGCGTTCCCGGAATTGGCACCGTCTTGACCTTGAGCTTGCGACCTTGAGCGTAAATCCAGGCCAGCGCGATTTGCGCCGACGACACGTCGCGTGACAACGCAATATCCTCGATCTTTGCGACCAGCAGCATGTTAGCCGCACGGTTCTCGGGTGAAAACCGCGGGAACTGCTGGCGCGCATCGGTGGCCGTCAACGATGTTGCGAAAGTTCGGCCAGTCAGCATGCCCCGCCCAAGGGGGGAGTAGGGCACGACGGTCACCCCAAGCTCGGCCGCGGCCGGGACCACGTCTTGTTCGATAGCGCGCGTAGAGATCGACCATTCCGACTGCACGGCTGCGATGGGATGAATGGCATGTGCCGCGCGAAGCTCCGATGCAGTGACCGCAGACAAGCCGAGCCACCTCACCTTTCCTGCCTTGACCAAGTCCGCCATGGCACCGACGGAATCTTCCAGCGCCACGCCGTCGGTGCGGCGATGCATGTAATAGAGATCAATAACGTCGGTGCCCAGGCGCTGGAGGGATCGGTCGACGGCTGCCCGTATATATTCCGGGCGATTGTCGATGCTCCAGTCATCGGGGCGCTCCGGTGTCCGACGGTAGCCGAATTTGGTGGCGATGATCGTTTGTTGGCGGTGGGCCGAAAGGAAGGAAGCCAAGAACTCTTCGTTGGCACCGACACCGTACATATCGGCGGTATCAAACATATTGACCCCGAGCTCTATCGCTCTCTCCAATGTTAATCGAGACTCGGCTTCGTCTGTGTCGCCGTAGAATTCGCTCATGCCCATGCAGCCGAGGCCCTGGACGCCGATCATGGGGCCATTCTGGCCGAGCTGGACCTGAGAGAGGAGTGTCT
>DASYHX010000182.1:0-2446 GCA_035998065.1 Pseudorhizobium sp. | reverse complement strand
AAATTTGCAATGTGCGTGGTCGACGTCAGGTAAGTTCCCCCATCGATCCACGCCATTTGCCCCGATCGTGCAGCCTCTACCAACATCGGCAGCCGCTGATCACCTCCGGATCGAGCACCGTCCCCCCGGAAACGGCAGCTAATAAAATGGGCAACCACAATCAGCAGGAATGACTGCAGGGGGCGGCAACTGCCATCGGGCCAGATTTGGCTGAACGCCTGCTATTCCGCCTTTGGCTCCCCAAAGCATAGGTAATCGGGATCGCTCTGATCATGAGACGGGCTGTTCCAATCGTCGGCGCTGGCAGCTCGGCGAGCCGGGTCCGCCAGTCGGGCGTCATGCGACGGATCATCTGCTCCAAGTCCTTCTTGGTCTACTTCCCATACACTTTCGGCGCGGCTTGATAGCTGCCGAGGCAGGTTTGAGCGCCACCTTCTGCTTAAGATGGGAGGTTGCCCCAGGTGGGGCGTTATCGATCATTTGCCCCACTACGATGATCCCACTCACCCGCCGGTCCGATCTTTACGGCCGGCAGGTCATGCCGGGTCTTCCAGGCCCTTCCAGCCGCAGACCCGCTCCGCCGCAGAGCTGGTTGGCCGGGCGGAGAGGTAGCTCAGGGCAAACTCTGGAATATTGTGAGCGGGTTGTGGCATCGGCGCCTTTTTATCCAAGCAGCGCTCTTTTTTGGCGCACTCGGATGCCGTCGTCAGTAGCGGGCCAACGCTCGCTCTCGATCTTCCCCTGTTCCAGTGATGTTGGGGCCCTGCCGCTTTGCACGGGGCCGCTGCCGCCAGCATGCTGATCGTCCCCCGGTCCAAGCTTTGCCGGCGCTCGTATCATTACCTCGCTAGCGATCTCCTCGAGTGTGGATGCACTCCGGAGCTGTTCGCGTTACCTTCAGTGGGATTTGGCCGGAGCACGATCGTGAAGGCGGTGTTGATGTCGGCGCTCGGCAACGTCGCCTATGGCACCTGGCTCGGCCCGTCCCCTCAATCTCTTTGTGTTCCTCAGCTTCGCGCTGAGCCGCAGCGCGGACATCACCTTAGCTTGCTGCGCATGGTGCTCGGACTAGTTGACCATCTCGCAGCAGTGCGAGCTCCACCGACCAGCAACCTGACGATGCCGCGAAAGGACCAAGTTGCCGATGCCTTGTGAGGCTCTTGCTGGGTTAGCAATAATCGGCGGCTCACAACTGGGGAGTAGAGACGGCCTAGATGACGTCCCGGTAGATCAGTTAAAGTCCGAAAAACCGTCCGGTCGCATCAAACAGGACTGCGTCTGTGGGGGCGAAGCCGAAGGTGATTGCTTCACCCTGCCGAAGCGGCTGATCGCCGCTTAGGACGGCAAGAATAGTGGCGCCGGAAGGCAGTTCGACGCTGACATTGGTTTCGCTGCCGAGCCGCTCGACTAGAACGATCCGGCCAACCAGAGTGCCGTCATTGCGAAGTGCCAGGACTTGGGGGCGAACGCCGATCGTGATTTCATCGTCGACGCGAAGACCTGCGGTCTCAGCTGGAACCTCGATCAGTGCAACATCCTTGCCCGAGACAGTGACGCTGTTCGTGCCAACTGCATCTATCTTTGCCTTGAGCAGGTTCATCTTCGGCGAACCGATGAAGCCAGCCACGAACAGGTTGGCAGGGTGCTGGTAGAGCTCGATGGGCGAGCCCACCTGCTGCACCACCCCAGCATTGAGCACCACGATCTTGTCGGCCAGCGTCATGGCCTCGACTTGGTCGTGCGTGACATAAATCATCGTCGCGCCAAGATCCTGATGCAGCTTGGCGATTTCCATTCGCGTATCGACCCGTAGTGCGGCGTCGAGATTGGACAGCGGCTCGTCGAACAGAAAGACTTCGGGCTGCCGCACGATGGCGCGACCGATGGCGACGCGCTGGCGCTGACCGCCAGAAAGCTGTCCGGGCTTTCGCTCGAGCAGGTGCTCCATCTTCAAGATTCGCGCCGCTTCCCGGATTTTGGCGTCCCGCACATCCTTGGGCGTCTTGGCTAGCTTGAGGCCGAATCCGATATTGTCGTAGACGGTCATGTGCGGATAGAGCGCGTAGTTCTGGAACACCATCGCTATCCCGCGGTCGCGCGGCTCGACTTCGTTGCAGAGTTGATCGCCAATCCACAGCTCGCCGCCGGTGATATCCTCGAGCCCTGCGATCATGCGCAGGAGCGTGGACTTGCCGCAGCCAGAGGGCCCGACAAAGACGACGAACTCGCCATGGGAGATATCTAAGTCAACGCCCTTGATGACCTCCACCTCGCCGTAGCTCTTGCGCAGTTCTTTCAGTTCAAGTCCGGCCATGGGATTATCCTTTGACGGCGCCAGCGGTCATTCCTGCGACGATCTGCCGGTTGAAGAACAGGAAGACCAGAAGCGGCGGAATGGTGATCAGCAGGATGTTGGTGAAGAGCAAATTGTAGGACGTATTGAACT
>DASYHX010000072.1:0-7862 GCA_035998065.1 Pseudorhizobium sp. | reverse complement strand
GAGATGATGCGGCTCGACGTGTTCTTGCCCAGGTGGATCATCTTCGTGCCCGAGTCGATCTGCTGGTGGCCGTTGGAGACGGCAATCGAATAGAATTCCCCGCGGCTGTCGTCACCGCGCAAGATGCAGCTTGGATACTTCCAGGTAATCGCGGAACCGGTCTCGACCTGTGTCCATGAAATCTTGGAGCGCGCTCCGCGGCAATCGCCGCGCTTGGTAACGAAGTTGTAGATGCCGCCCTTGCCTTGAGCATCGCCTGGGAACCAGTTCTGCACCGTGGAATACTTGATTTCTGCGTCGTCGAGCGCAACGAGTTCGACGACAGCCGCATGCAACTGGTTCTCGTCGCGCTGCGGCGCCGTGCACCCCTCGAGATAGGACACGTATCCGCCTTCTTCGACGATGATCAGCGTGCGCTCGAACTGGCCGGTGTTCTTCTCATTGATGCGGAAATAGGTTGAAAGCTCCATCGGGCAACGAACGCCCTTCGGAACGAAGACAAAGGAACCATCGGTGAACACGGCTGCATTCAGCGTGGCGTAATAGTTGTCTGTGGTCGGAACGACCGAGCCGAGATATTTCTTGATGAGGTCCGGATGTTCGCGGATGGCCTCGGAGATCGACATGAAGATCACGCCGGCCTTCTCCAGTTCCTTCCGGAAGGTGGTCACGACCGAAACGGAGTCGAAAACCGCATCGACGGCAACCCTGGAGTTCGTTACGCCAGCAAGAATTTCCTGCTCGCGCAGCGGAATGCCCAGCTTCTCATATGTACGCAGAAGTTCGGGATCGACCTCCTCCAGCGAGGTCGGGCCAGTCAAGTTCTTGGGTGCCGCGTAGTAATAGATGTCGTTGAAGTCGATCTTCGGATAATCAACCCGCGCCCAGGTCGGCTCTTCCATCGTCAGCCAGCGGCGATAGGCGTCGAGGCGCCATTCCAGCATCCATTCCGGCTCCTGTTTTTTTGCCGAGATGAAGCGGATGATATCTTCCGAGAGCCCCTTAGGGGCCTTGTCCACTTCGATGAAGGTTTCGAAGCCGTATTTGTACTGATCGATGTCGATCCCACGGACCTGATCGATTGTCTCCTGGACGGCAGGCATGCGCGTTCTCCAACTGTCAGCCGGCAGTCGAGCCGGCACCTCTTTTATTCGGACGGGAAGTTCCGCCCTAATGTAGTTGCCAAAAGGCCTGTTTCACACCTCCCGGCAAGCGGAAAGTTGCCTTTCCGCAAGTTTCTTGCCGCCTACGCGGCCTCTCCAGCCGGGCGACGCCGGCCGGAAATCTTCTTGAATGCCGACACCACGGCTGCCACATCTTGGCGGCTTGTTGCAGGACCCATCGAGATTCGCAGACCGCCCATTTCCGGATCGAGGCCCATGGCCGTCAGCACATGGCTCTGGCCGACCTTTCCCGAGGAGCAGGCGGACCCTGCGGACAGAGCAATCCCTTCCAAATCGAAAGCAATCTGCCCCGTCTCTGACTTCAACCCGGGCAGGGTGAAAAAGCACGTGTTGCCAACACGGTCGACATCGCGCCCGTGGATAATGAGATCGGGTGCGGTCTCTAGGAGTCCGGCCTCTAGCTCGTCCCGCAACGCCGATACGTGCGCGCGGTGCTGTACCAGCGCTTCAAGCGCGAATTCAGCGGCCGCGCCGAACCCGATGATCCCATGCACATTCTCTGTCCCCGACCGGTGACCTTTCTCCTGCCCTCCGCCCCGAACCAGCGGCGATGGCATCAGCGCCTCCCCCCGCCCAACCAAGGCGCCAGCGCCCTTGGGTCCGCCGATCTTGTGCGATGACAGGATGATGAAATCCGCATCGAGTGCGGCGATATCGATCTGCATGCGTCCTGCCGCCTGAACAGCGTCGACCACGAGAATCCCAGCATGCTGGTGCACCACCCGTGCGGCCTCGGCCACCGGCTGCACGATACCGGTCTCATTGTTGACCAGCATCAGGGCCACCATGGCAATCCCGGATGCCTGGTCATGAACCGCCAATACCGACTCAAGCGCCTGAAGATCGATCACGCCTGCCCGCGTGACCGGAACCTCCGTCACCTGCTCCGCGGGGAAGCGTCCGCCTTCCCTGACGGCCGGATGCTCAATGGCCGATACGTAGAGCCGCCCGATCGTCAGGAGCGAGCGCCCCATTCGGAAGTTTGGCGTCAGCACATGGCTGGCAGCCTCGGTGGCGCCACTCGTGAAAACAAGATGCGCAGGATCGGCACCGACGAGTGCAGCGACCTGCCGGCGCGCCTTCTCCAACGCAGCGCGAGCCGCGCGCCCTTCGGTATGGACAGAAGATGCATTGCCAGGAACCGTCAAAGCATGGAGCATCGCCTCGCGCGCAGCGTCGGAGAGCGGCGCCGTTGCATTCCAGTCCATGTAGACGCGAGCCAATGCCATTGTCCGACCTGCTTCCTTTCTAGATACCGGTCAGTTGCATGCAGTGCCCAGGCAGCCGCATTTTCCTTGAAATACCGAACGACCTTGCCTTATGACGTCAGCCGGGCCTTGACGGCCCCAAAAGTTTCGAATGGTTCTAAACTGAGCTTTAGAAAAGCTGACCAGCTTCGTCAAGTCTGACTTGGCGCTCGGTGCATGACCAGAACATATGACCGGAGTACCAATGCCCGAAGTCATCTTCAACGGCCCCGCCGGCCGACTGGAAGGACGTTATCAGCCCTCGAAGGAAAAGAGTGCGCCGATCGCCATCATCCTGCATCCGCATCCGCAGTTCGGTGGCACGATGAACAATCAGATCGTCTACCAACTCTTTTACATGTTCCAGAAGCGCGGGTTCACAACGCTTCGCTTCAACTTCCGCGGCATCGGCCGCAGCCAGGGGGAGTTCGACCACGGCGCTGGGGAGCTTTCCGATGCCGCCTCGGCGCTCGACTGGGTGCAGAGCCTGCATCCGGATTCCAAGAGCTGCTGGGTCGCTGGTTACTCCTTCGGGGCCTGGATCGGCATGCAGCTTCTGATGCGCCGTCCCGAGATCGAGGGCTTTATGTCGATCGCGCCGCAGCCGAACACCTACGACTTCTCCTTCCTTGCCCCCTGCCCGTCCTCCGGCCTTATCATTCACGGCAACGCGGACAGGGTCGCGCCGGAAAAGGATGTGATCGGACTGGTCGAAAAGCTGAAGACGCAGAAGGGTATTTTGATTACCCATCGCACGATTGAAGGAGCGAACCACTTCTTCAATGGCCAGACCGACAAACTGATGGCTGAATGCGAAGACTATCTGGATCGTCGCCTGGAAGGCGAATTGGTTCCGGAGCCAGCGGCCAAGCGCATTCGCTGACAAGCGGCTACTCAAGAATGGCAAGCATCGTCGCCGCTCTATTGAGCGGCAGCGAACATTTCAGGACGCTCCGACGTCGCGCATTTCACGCAGTCGCGCCCCGCCCTCTTGGCTTCATAAAGAGCAAGGTCAGCCTGTTGCAGATTTTGCTGCAGCGTCACCTTGCTGCTCCACGCACTGACACCGAAACTTGAGGTTGCTCGGAACCCTGGCGGCAACCCCGCAAACGTGTGCGATGATATTGCCGTTCGAAGCGCGGCCGCAAAGGACACCGCCGCTTCGACAGTGGTCCAGGGGAGGAAGACGGCGAACTCCTCGCCCCCAAGACGCGCGACAATGGCGTTGTCAGGCGCGTTTTTTGCCAATAGTTTCCCGAATGTCTCGATCACCCGGTCTCCAAAATGGTGCCCATGGGTATCGTTGATACTCTTGAAGTGATCGAGATCGCACATGATGAGCGCGTGTCTTTCCATAGGGTTGCGCTCTACCAATTTGATCGATTGCTTTTCGAATCCGCGCCGGTTGAGAAGGCCGGACAACGGGTCGGTCTCGGACTTGCTGCGCTCTTCCGCCATGATCTCAAGGACGAGCATCGCCAGTAGCGTCAACCCCACGGTGACGATCATGATGCCAGCGGCACTTTGCGAAATGATCGCGTAACTGGTGTGAACAAAATCCTTCGCCGTCACACCTGCACCTAAGGTGACGGCGAGGTACGCCTTGCTGACGAAGTGAAGGCCCGTAAGAAACAACAGCCCCGCAAGGGTAATATCAATGGGCAATCGTCGCGTGCTCTGCAGCACCGTCCGAACGCCGCTGAATGCAAGGATCGCAAAAGGGGCCTGATAGGAGACAGCATGCAACGCTGTGTCTCTCGGGGCGTCGTAGATGAAGAGATAGACCGTCACCCAGAATAGGACGAAGAGTGTCTGGTTGATGAGTCTAATCCGCTCACCGTAAAGGTAGGAGATGCCAATCCTCAGCAGCACCAGGCCTCCCAGCGCGGTGGCGAAAGAACCGACTGCAGAAGACTGAACCCATTGAGTGTGCGCTACGGCAAGTTCGAAGATCCTGGAAACGGCTGCGACCGCAAATCCTGCTTCCATCCATCTGACCGCGTTGGTCGACCTGCTTCGCGTGGACACGGCAAAGAACACCACGCAGAAAGCAAGCGCGATGACAAAATTCATGCCCAGGATAAAGTTCGTTCCGTTCATGGTTCCCGCCCGAAGAGGGCCTACAGCATCGCATTTGATTGCGCTAACATGATCTTTTAGGTGCCAAGCACAAATCAATGATTAAGATCACAGGGCCTGCTGTTAAGTCAGCGGTTCTGTTGTGGAAAAGCAACAAGCCCGCCGCTCACCGGCTGCTGAACACCCGTGGTGCCGGGAAATGTCAAAGGCAATCCCCTCATCGACCGGACGGCAAGATAGGCCCAAGCCTCAGCTTCCATTGCGTCACCATCAAGCCCCGCGTCCTCGGCACGGACGACACGAGCCTTGAGTTCCTCTGCCAACCGCACGAGGTCGTTCATCAGCACCTTGTTGAGCCGCCCTCCGCCGCAAACGACGTAAAGTCGTGGCACGTGCGGCAAGTGAAGGGAAGATTGGATGACCGACGCTGCGGCCACATAGGCCAGCGTTCGCGCTCCGTCCGCCAATTCAGCGGCATCGCCTGGAGGCGGCAGGAAATCGGCACGGTCGAGTGAACGGCGGCGACTGCCAGCGAAGAATGGGCTGGAAAGATATTCTTCCGCCAGCGTCTCGACGATCTGTCCTTCCGAAGCGATCATTCCGTCTTGATCGAACGGTATGCCGGCGTGCGCCTCGACCCATTGATCGATCAGGGTATTGCCTGGGCCGCTGTCATAGGCCCTGATATCGCCCTCACGGCTGATATAGGTCAGGTTGGATATGCCGCCTATATTGACGAAACAGACTGGCCATTCGCTCAGCTCGAGGTTCTGGGCCAGCGCCGCGTGGTAAGCCGGCACTAGCGGCGCGCCCTGCCCTCCGTGCACCATGTCGTTTGCGCGCATGTCATGGACCACGGGAAGATCCGTCAGATCGGCCAAAAGCTGCCCGTCGCCCAGTTGCACTGTCAGCCCCTGATCGGGTCGATGCAAGACGGTCTGACCATGGAAGCCGACCACGTCGATCTTTTCAGAGGTCAAACCTTCGTGTCTCAGGAAGAGACCGACCGCTTGCGCGTGTCTCCGCGTCAACTCGCTCTCGACATCTGCAAGACTTCCTGGACGTTGGCGGCGGTGTGTAACGCTCTTCGCGTCCTCCATCGCGCCCTTCAGGCGCTCACGGAACGGCGCATCGTAGGGCACACCGAGGAAAGCACCGCGCTTCACTCGGTTCTCGCCGTCCGTTTGCAGAAGCGCCACGTCTATGCCGTCCATCGACGTCCCGCTCATCAGGCCGATCGCCGTCTTCAATCCGTCCATTGGTGCATTCCAGAATCAGTTTTGGAGTGATTATGCGCTGAAACAGTGGTAGACGCCCGCCCGTATCCGGAATTCCTTCAGAGATTGTCATGTCCAGCTTCAAGTCCGATTTTCTCCGCACCATGCACGAGCGTGGCTTCATCCATCAGGTTTCCGATGAAAGCGGCCTCGACGAGCTGCTCGCGAAGGAGAGCGTGACGGCCTATATCGGCTTTGACCCAACCGCTCCGAGCCTCCATGCCGGCGGCCTTATTCAGATCATGATGCTGCATTGGTTCCAGGTCACGGGCCACCAGCCCATCTCGCTGATGGGTGGCGGAACCGGCATGGTGGGCGATCCTTCCTTCAAGGAAGAAGCCCGCCAGTTGATGACCATCGACACGATCGAGAGCAATATTGCATCGATCAAGCGCGTATTCTCCAACTACCTTGACTACGACAAGGGCCCAAAGGGCGGCGCGCGCATGGTCAACAACGCGGAATGGCTTCGCGGCCTGAATTATCTCGAGTTTCTTCGGGACGTCGGCCGCCACTTCTCCGTCAACCGGATGTTGTCCTTCGACAGCGTCAAGACGCGCCTTGATCGCGAGCAGTCGCTGTCATTTCTGGAATTCAACTACATGATCCTCCAGGCCTATGACTTCGTCGAGCTGAACAAGCGCTACGACTGCCGCCTCCAAATGGGCGGCTCCGACCAGTGGGGCAATATCATCAACGGCATCGATCTCGGCCACCGGATGGGAACGCCGCAGCTCTACGCACTGACGTCACCGCTGCTCACCACCTCTTCCGGTGCGAAGATGGGCAAGTCCATCAACGGCGCTGTCTGGCTGAACCCGGAAATGCTGTCGGCCTATGACTTCTGGCAGTACTGGCGCAATACCGAGGACGCCGACGTCGGCCGCTTCCTCAAGCTGTACACGACACTGCCGCTGGAGGAGATCGCACGGCTCTCCGCGCTGGGGGGCGCCGAGATCAACGAGGTGAAGAAGATCCTGGCCACCGAGATCACGGCCGTGCTGCATGGCCGCCAGGCAGCCGAGCAAGCAGCCGAAACAGCTCGAAAGACGTTCGAGGAAGGCGCGCTGGCAGAGAACCTCCCGACGATCGAGATTCCAAGGGCACAGATCGAAGCCGGGCTCGGGCTCCTGGCTCTGATGGTCAAAGCCGGGCTTGCCAGCTCGAATGGGGAAGCTCGCCGGCATGTGCAGGGCGGCGCCGTGAAGATTAACGACCAGCAGATCTCGGACGAGCGCATTACCATCGGCAGCGGCGAAGTCACGGAAGCCGGCGTCGTCAAGCTCTCGCTCGGCAAGAAGAAGCACATCCTCGTCCGCCCGACCTGAACGTCTTCAAGAGGAAGAATCATGAGTCAGTCCCGACCTTTGGGCCGGGACTTGTGCATTTCACTGGAACTCGAAGATCTGGCGGAAGATGCCAGGTGCGATGATCGACAGTGGATTGACCGTCAGCTTGGGTTGTTCGAAGGGACCTTCAAGCTTGAAGGTGATGCCGAGCAGACCCCGGTCCCGACCATTGCCCAGGATGGCGCCGATGATCGGCAACTCGGCGAACAGTCGGTTCAGGCCGTAGGCTGGCATGAAGGTTCCTGTCATGTCCATTCGCCCTGCTGTATCGCGAACGATTCCCTGAAAGCTTGCCCCGATCTGTTCGCCGCGAACGATTCCGTTCTCCACGGAAAGCGCGCCATTGCGATAGACGACACGGGCAAAGCCGCGCTGGAACTTCGCGGAACTCACGTCGATGTCACGTTTGACGGCGGCGTTCAGGCTGCGCCCTCCTTCACCCACGGGGGTCGAGACAATGGACTGCAGCCGCGATTCGTTTATGAGGGAAAAGTTGCGCAGATCGACCGAGCCGCTCCAAAGGCCATCCGGCAATGCCCTTACCGCGACGTTGAGCAGACCGCCTCTAATCCGGTTGTAGAGGTTGGTGAACCGGGCCACCGCGCCGGCGTCGCCGCTCGTGATCGAAATCGTGTTGCCTTTCACCATCTGGCTAACGACCGCAGCACCACTCGCGGTGACCGCAGAGAAATCGGCTCTGCCAATTGTATCTCCCTTCGTCTCGAA
>DASYHX010000058.1:0-21098 GCA_035998065.1 Pseudorhizobium sp. | reverse complement strand
GCAGTCGGCCATGGCGGACGGACTCGGTATCTCACCGTCCTACCTAAATCTCATTGAGCGCAACCAGCGCCCGCTAACCGTTCAGTTGCTGCTCAAGCTGTCGGCCGCCTACAAGGTGGACCTCGACATGCTACAGGGCGAAGGCAATGGCCTCGCCGCCCAGCTAAGAGAAGTCTTCTCCGAGCCGCTCCTTTCAGGCGAAATACCGGGCGACCAGGAAATTCTTGAGGTCGCGGAGGCTGCACCAAACGCTGCGCTCGGCGTAGTCAAGCTTTACCGCGCCTATCGCGAGCAGGCTGCGCGGCTGACCGACCTAGCAGATATGCTCGCCCAGGAGGGGCACCAGACATCGGTCGCCGGAGCAAGGCTTCCGATGGACGAGGTTCGGGAGCAACTGGAGCGTCGCCCGAACTTCTTTGCGGGCATTGAGGATGCGGCGGAACAGTTTGTTCAACGGTTGGGCGCGAGCGAAGACCTTGCGTCCGGCCTGAGGTCTTGGCTGAAGGCCGAACACGGCATCGCCGTACGAACTCTGCCCGTGCACGCCATGCCCAATCTGCGTCGCCGCTACGACCGGCACACGATGCGGCTCTTCCTGTCAGAGCGGATGTCTCCTTTTGACCGGACACGGGAACTCGCGATGGAAGTCGCGCTCCTGGCTTTGGGCAAGGAGATCTCTATCGAGCTCGACGCGCTCCCGCTTTCCACGGGTGAGGCACGGCGTATCGCCCGCTTCGAACTTGCTCGTTACGCCGCGCATGCGCTGATGATGCCCTACGGCCCCTTTCTGACCGCCTCACAGCGCGTGCAGTACGACATCGATGTCCTGAGGTCCCGGTTCAACGTCTCGTTCGAGCAGGTCGCGAACCGGCTGACGAGCCTGGCGCGGCCGAGAGCTGCCGGAATTCCGTGGTTTCTTCTCGAGCTTGACCACGCGGGCAACGCGATCCGCCGGGCGGGTGCCCAGGGATATCCGAAGGCAGCGTTCGGTGGGCAGTGTCCGAAGCTCGGGATCCACTCTGCCTTCGCGCAGCCGGGACAGGTTCTGGCGGAAGCTGTGGAGATGCCGGATGAAAGCACATTCCTCACCGTCTCGCGAACGGTGGAAGCCCCGCAGGCAGCCTTTGGGGAGCGGTTGAGGCGCACGGCGATCTTGCTCGGGTGCGAACTGCCTCTGGCAGCCGATACGGTCTACGGACCTGCTGTGGCTGCAGCGTCAGCGAGAGTGCTGGCGGGGCCGGCCTGCCGTCTGTGCGAACGGCAGGGCTGTCTGGCACGTGCCGAGCCGCCGCTCACCAGGCCCCTCGGGCTCGACGAAATGGTTGCTGGGTTGAGCGCCTTCGACTTCCAGTGAAGGTCTTGTTGCACTGCAGATTTTTGGCTTGTGGTGCCCGCTTTTCCTTCTTAGTCTCACGTCCAGGGAACAGAGGCGCCTTATGGGGCCAAAAGGAACTGGAACAGGAGAGACTATGAAGAACAAATTGCTCCACCTACCTGCTTTCGCTGTCGGTGCACTTCTCGCCGCGACTGCCGCCACGGCCCAAGAACGCGTCGTCCACGTCTACAACTGGTCGGATTACATTGACGAGTCTGTGCTCGAAGACTTCACGAAGGAAACCGGCATCAAGGTCGTCTACGACGTCTTTGATTCCAACGAGATCGTCGAGACGAAATTACTGGCCGGTGGGTCGGGCTATGATGTGGTGGTGCCGACCGGACCCTTCCTGGCGCGCCAGATCCAGGCTGGCGTGTTCCAGAAGCTCGACAAGTCAAAACTGCCGAACCTCTCCAACATGTGGCCGCAGATCACCGAGCGGCTGGCCAAGTACGATCCTGGCAACGAGTATGCCGTCAACTACATGTGGGGCACCACCGGCATCGGCTATAACGTCGATAAGGTGAAGGCTGCGCTGGGCGACGTCCCTGTCGATAGCTGGGACGTCCTCTTCAAGCCGGAGAACGCGGAGAAGCTTGCCTCCTGCGGCATCAACATCCTTGACGCGTCGGACGAAACTTTCGCGATCGGGATGAACTACGTCGGCAAGGATCCGGACAGCAAGGAAACCGCGGACCTCGAGGCGGGCGCCGAGGTCTACATGAACATTCGGCCGCACGTGAAAACCTTCAACTCTTCTGCCTACATCGACGAACTTGCCAACGGCGACACCTGCATTTCCATGGGCTGGTCCGGCGACGTGCTGCAGGCCAAGGCACGCGCGGAAGAGGCGGGCAACGGGGTAAACGTGGAGTACCTCATCCCGAAGGAAGGAACCTACATGTGGTTCGACAACCTGGCGATCCCGGCGGATGCCAAGAATGTCGAGGAGGCCCACGAGTTCATCAACTTCCTGATGAAGCCCGAGGTGATCGCCAAGGCTTCCAACTACGTCCAGTATGCCAACGGTAACCTCGCCTCGCAGGAGTTACTTGACAAGGAGGTGCTGGAGAACCCAGCCGTCTATCCTCAGCAGGAAACCGTCGACAAGCTCTTCACCATCTCGCCCTATGGGCCGCGCGAGCAGCGCGTGCTGAACCGGCTCTGGACCCAGATCAAGACCGGGAACTGAGCAGTCAGAAGGGGCAGGTTCATCCTGCCCCATTCTCTTTGTCGCGGTGGTAAATAGCTCGAGCGGGGGTGGCATGGCCAAATCTCTGGGACCTGTGAAGCGCAAATTCGCACCTTGGACCGATCCCAAAGCAGAACCGTTCATCCGCTTCGAGAATATCACCAAGAAGTACGGCGACTTCACCGCCGTCAGCAACCTCAGTCTCGACATCTACGAACGGGAGTTCTTCTCGCTCCTCGGTCCGTCCGGCTGCGGCAAGACAACCTTGATGCGTATGCTCGCCGGGTTCGAAGAGCCTACAGAAGGCCGGATACTGCTGCAGGGCAACGACATATCGGGGGTGCCTCCCTATCGGAGGCCAACGAACATGATGTTCCAGAGCTATGCCCTCTTTCCGCATATGACGGTTGAGAAGAACATCGCCTTCGGCCTTGAACAGGACAAGCTTTCGAAGGGGGAGATAGAGGCTCGGGTCCAGGAGATGCTGAAGCTGGTGAAGCTGGAGGAGTTTGCCAAGCGAAAGCCAGGCCAGCTTTCAGGCGGCCAGCGACAGCGTGTGGCACTTGCGCGCTCGCTTGCCAAGCGACCGAAGGTCCTTCTTCTCGATGAGCCACTGGGCGCACTGGATCGCAAGCTGCGTGAAGAGACGCAATTCGAGTTGATGGACATCCAGCATACGCTTGGCCTCACCTTCCTGATCGTCACGCATGATCAGGAAGAGGCGATGACCGTTTCCGACCGGATCGCGGTGATGGACAAGGGCGTCATCGTTCAAGTCGATACGCCGGCCGAAATCTATGAGGCGCCAAACAGCCGCTACGTCGCCGACTTCATTGGTGACATCAACATCATGGAAGGCACTGTCGTCGCGCCGTCGGGCGACGTGTCGCCCCAGCCTGTCGTAACTCTCGATTGTGATGGACTGAATGTGGCAGTCGAACAGGACTGCGCCGCCAAGCACGGCGATCGTGTCGCTTTTGCCATCCGTCCCGAAAAGGTACGCATCAGTCCTGACCAGCCCGCCGACACTTCCGTGAATGCGGCCTATGGCGAGGTTTGGGACATCGGCTATCTCGGCGATTTCTCCGTCTTCCTCGTCAGCCTGTCCGACGGGAGGATTGTCCGCGCGGCGCAGGCGAACGTATCACGCCTGGTGGACCGGCCGATCACCTTTGGCGACATGGTGTGGTTGAGTTGGCCAAGGGACGCCGGTCTGGTGCTCACCCGATAAGAGGAGAGGCGGCAATGGCAGAGATATCGACGACCTCTCATTCCGGGCCCGCACGTTGGTTGGTCGTGGCGGTGCCTTACCTGTGGCTCCTGTTGTTCTTCGCCGCACCTTTTCTGATCATCCTGAAGATCTCGCTGTCGGACACGGCGATCGCCATGCCCCCTTACACGCCGGTCTTCGACAGTTTTGGCACCCTCGGCAATTTTGTCTCCCAGCTCGACCTGGAGAACTATTTCTTTCTCGCAGAGGACGCGCTCTACATCCAGTCCTACCTGTCCTCGTTGCGGATGGCTTTCATCTCCACCCTTCTTCTGCTGGTGATCGGCTATCCGATGGCGCTTGCCATGGCCCGCGCACCCTCGCGGTGGCGGCCAACGCTGGTGATGCTCGTCATCCTGCCGTTCTGGACGTCGTTCCTTATCCGTGTCTACGCCTGGATCGGCATCCTGAAGCCGGAGGGTCTCCTGACAGTGTTCCTGCAGACGATCGGCCTGATGGGCCCCGACGAGCAGGTGCAGGTCTACCGCACCGATATCGCCGTCTTCATAGGCATCGTCTATTCCTACCTGCCCTTCATGGTTCTGCCGCTCTATTCGGCGCTGGAGAAGATGGACGGCACGCTGCTGGAGGCGGCAAATGATCTGGGTTGCCCGCCGCTGAAGGCGTTTTGGAAGATCACCTTCCCACTGTCCATGCCAGGCGTGATCGCAGGCTCACTGATCTGCTTCATTCCCATCACCGGCGAGTTCGTCATCCCGGACCTCCTGGGCGGGCCGGACACGCTCATGATCGGCAAGACGCTCTGGACGGAGTTCTTCGGCAACCGCGACTGGCCACTAGCCTCGGCGGTGGCGGTGCTGCTCCTCCTGGTGCTTGTCGTGCCGATCATGATCTTCCAGAACCAGCAGCAGAAGGTGGGGTAGACGATGAAATCGGCACGCTTCGATCCCGTCGTTCTAACGCTGGGTTTCGCCTTCCTCTACATCCCGATCATCATCTTAGTGGTCTATTCCTTCAATGCGTCTCGGCTGGTGACTGTCTGGGGCGGCTTTTCACTGCAATGGTACGCGGCGATGTGGTCGAACCAGGGTCTGATGGATGCTGCGTGGGTCACGGCCCGCGTCGCTGTGTTGAGCGCCACGATAGGGACGGTCTTCGGTACCATGGCTGCGCTTGCGCTGGTGCGCTACAGCCGGTTTCCAGGCAAGACACTCTTCTCCGGCATGATCTATGCCCCACTCGTCATGCCGGAAGTGATTACCGGACTTTCGCTGCTGCTGCTCTTCGTTGCGGTCAACGTAGACCGAGGATTCTGGACGGTCACCATCGCCCACACCACGTTCACCATGTGCTACGTGGCGATCGTCGTGCAGTCGAGACTGCTGACCTTCGATCGGAGCTTGGAGGAGGCAGCGCTAGATCTGGGGTGCCCGCCGGTGAAGACATTCTTCAAGATCACGCTGCCCCTGATCCTGCCGGCGGTTCTGGCCGGCTGGATGTTGGCGTTCACCCTTTCGCTGGATGATCTCGTTATTGCGAGCTTCACCACCGGCCCGGGTGCAACAACACTCCCGATCAAGATCTATTCGCAGGTGCGCCTTGGTGTAACGCCGGAGATCAACGCCATCTGCACGATCCTGATCGCTCTTGTGACGATTGGCGTTGTCTTTGCTTCCATTGCATCAAAACGGTCAGAACTTCGACGAATCCGCGACGAACATGTCGCGTTGCGCGGAAGCCTTTGAAAACAGGAGGCGCGTGTTGTGCGCCCCGAGCTTCCGCCTGCCCTGTGTTCGAGGATGGCCACGTCGGCAATTTGATGCAGGAATGAAAGACATGCGCCCCGATTGCAAGCTAGAAGCATTCGGCCTTAGGGATCAAGGCACCTCTATCGCCATCGCGTCCGGCCAGTTTCCGCCAATAAAGATGCGTTTAGCAATTTCCTCAGGGGAAGGGGAGATGACGGCAGACAGGGCCAGACCGCCATTCCGGGAGGAGACGATGCCGGAAAGCGAGACATTGAAGCTTCCCCCCTCGATCATCGCTCTTCTCACTTGCAACACGCCCTCCGCCAGGCGAACTTCAAGCTCAAGCTTCTCATACTCGAAGTCTTCGCCGTCCGGGTTGAGTAGGGGCAGATAGCTTTGCGTGCTGATCCGGTGCAGGAGGACGATCGGGTCGATATCGGGAAGAACTCCGGCCCTGCTTTTGATGCGGAGGTCGCCTCGTCCTGTCGCAAGTGCTCCAAAGGATGGCCGGTCGTTGAAGGAGATGTCCGCCTCCACTGAACCCTGGCCCTCGGGCAGGGGGCCCTCTAACCCCAGGCTACGTGCAAGTTGAGCGAGATCAGCGTCGCCTACAGTGAATCGTAGATTGCCTCCTGCACCAAAATTGCCGCCGTTTCCAATTATTCGCGCAGTGACCCGGCCCCCGGCCACAGTACCGTCTAAGATGTCGACCCGAGCCTCTTCCGCGCGGTTCATGATACTGACAGCCACCTCGGTGAGGCTGAGCGGCCCGAGGGTCGCCTCCTCTCCCGATAGCCGCAGATCAAGGGCGAGTGCAGCAGGGCTTTTGGGATTTTCCTTCTCCACGGGTGCTCTAGTGATGGCTTCGATGAGCGACCTCATGTCAAGGCTTTCGAACGCCAGGGTTCCGGTGAGGCGGGCGGCTCCGGTAGGAGGAGCGTAGAAATCCACAACACCACGTCCGGAAGAGCCGTTCAGCGCAAGCTGCATATCCTCGAACCGCAAGGTCCCTTCTGTCGTGAGCAATTGCGCAGTCATTTGAAATTGCGTGACGGGAGGCAGTTCGAGAGGCTGCGTGCCTATCCAGGCGGCCATTTCGGCAACATCAGGCGTGGCGACCTCCAACTCACCGGAGGCAAAGCCGTATTGTGCAAGGTTGGCGGAACCGGCAAAGCGGCCACTGAGGAGCGGGGAGGCCACGCTCCCTTCGAACGGCGCCGTATTGCCGGTCAACAACAGCAGCGGCTGCGGCGAAGACAGATCGAGGCGCACGACCTGTCCGCCAACTTGAGCCGTTACGTGTGCACTCGCGGCGGCAGAAAGACTTGGCCACCGGATGTCACCGTTGATCCCGGTGGCTCTCCACGTTTCCCCTGTCGAGAGGTCTCGGACCTCAATGCGGCCGTTTTCGATTTCAATTTCACCAACTTGGAGATCGAGTGCCGGGTCGAGAGCCGTGCCGGATGCCTCGACACTGCGTGCAGCGGCGCTGAGCTGGCCCCCGTTCGCCCAATCCAGCCGACCATTGCGGTCCCTGAGGACGAAGATTTCTGGATTAACCAGATGAAAATCTTCGAACTCCGCCCGCCCTTGGATTGCCTGGTACAGACCAAACCCGGCAGACAGCTTGGTCGCCCGCGACAGGAGCTGGACCTCTCCGGACGATACCTTGCTGACCGTCACGCGCTCCACCTCGATGCGCGGCTGTGGCCAGAAGCTGATGGTGGTCTCTCCTTCAATCGCGACGTCGTGACCCGTCCATCGCGTGATGGCGCGCTCGATCCCGGCGCGCACGACGGTAGTCTGGATCACGAACGGCGCGGCCACGCGAAACAGGGCCACGATCAGGATGATACCCAAAACGATCAGCAGCAGCGCACGCACGAGATGTCCGGACCACGGTAAGGCGGGACGAAGAGTGCCCGTGATGCGTCTGCTGCTGGATTTCATGATGTGAAATTGACCCGTCTTGATTGAACGGAGCGGCTAGCGCTGGGATGCCGATATAGGAAATCGCATTTGGGCGCAAATCGGCAGGATGTGCCTCCCCATTCCAATTTGTCTCGCGGTGCAGCATGCTGTACCAAGAGGACTGAGGGGAGGAGATGCCATGTATTCTGAGAAGCCGCTGTGGAGCCTTTCACGGGCCGAGCAGCAGAAGACACCGCTTTACGCATTCATGTCTTTGTGTGCAGAGCGCTATGGTAGCCCTACCAGCGGCTACAACCAATTCCATCAATGGAGCATATGCCAACTAGAGCGGTTTTGGTCAGAGCTCTGGTCTTTCTGCAATGTGCGTGGAGATCCCGGCGATCAGGTGCTGATCAATGGCGACGACATGCTTGCTGCTCGATTCTTCCCTCAGGCAACTCTCAATTTCGCGGAGAACCTGCTGCCGTGCCGAGGCGCGGGCGATGCCATCGTCTTCCGTGGAGAGGACAAGGCGCGGGATCGGTGGTCCTGGGACCGCTTGAGGTCTGACGTATCCAAGCTTCAGCAAGCCTTGCGGGCCTGCGGAGTTGGCAGGGGCGACCGGGTCGCAGCGATGATGCCAAACATGCCGGAGACTGTTGCGCTGATGCTGGCTGCCGCATCGCTCGGTGCCGTCTGGTCGTCCTGTTCACCAGACTTTGGGGAGCAGGGGGTGCTGGATCGTTTCGGCCAGATCGGCCCCAAGCTGTTTATCAGCTGCGACGGCTACTGGTATAACGGCAAGCTTCAGGACGTTTCCGAAAAGGTGCGTGGCATTTCGGCGGCTCTCGGCGTTCCCGTTTTGGTCGTTCCTTATGCTGGTGGCGCCGAATCTCTCGTGGCCACTCTGGCTGATGGTCGAACTTACGGCGGTTTCATCTCGGGCTTCGAAGAGGAAGAGCTGGAATTCGTCCCGCTTCCGTTTGATCATCCGCTCTATATCCTGTTCTCGTCCGGCACCACGGGAGTGCCGAAGTGCATCGTACACTCTGCCGGCGGAACGCTTCTCCAGCACCTGAAGGAACACCGGCTGCACTGCAGCGTCAGCGCCGGTGACCGGCTCTTCTACTTCACGACCTGCGGCTGGATGATGTGGAATTGGCTGGTTTCGGGCCTCGCAGTGGGTGCTACCCTCTGCTTGTTCGATGGCTCACCGTTTGCACCGGATGGCACCGTTCTGTTTGACTATGCTCAGGAAGAACAATTTACCATCTTCGGCACGTCGGCCAAATACATCGACGCCGTGCGCAAGAGCGGCCTCCGTCCGAAGGAGACCCATGATCTCTCAGCTTTGCGGCTGATGACCTCCACCGGATCACCTCTGTCACCTGAAGGCTTCTCCTTCGTGTATGAAGGGATAAAGGGCGACGTCCAACTCGCCTCGATTTCCGGAGGAACGGACATCGTGTCCTGCTTTGTGCTGGGCAACCCGCTGGAGCCGGTATGGAAGGGGGAGATCCAGGGACCGGGTCTCGGTCTTGCAGTCGACATTTGGGACGACGACGGCAATCCTGTCCGCGGCGAGAAAGGTGAATTGGTCTGCACCAAGCCCTTTCCGTCCATGCCCATCATGTTCTGGAACGATTCTGACGGTTCCAAATATCGAGCGGCATATTTCGAGCGCTTCGACAATGTCTGGTGTCACGGCGATTTCGCGGAATGGACGGACCATGGTGGTATCATCATTCACGGGCGCTCGGACACGACGCTGAACCCCGGCGGCGTGCGCATCGGCACTGCCGAAATCTACAATCAGGTGGAGCAGCTGCCGGAGATTGCCGAAGCTCTTTGCATCGGTCAGGATTGGGACAGCGATGTCCGTGTGATCCTGTTCGTCCGCCTCGCGCCGGAGCACGTCTTGGACGACGAACTGATCAAGAAGGTCAAGACGCATATTCGCACGGGTGCCTCCCCCCGTCACGTTCCCGCCAAAGTCATTGCGGTTCAAGATATCCCCCGGACGAAGTCTGGCAAGATTGTCGAACTGGCGGTCCGGGATGTGGTTCACGGGCGGCCGGTGAAGAACAAGGAGGCACTGGCGAACCCGCAGGCTCTGGAGCTGTTTGAAGACCTTGCCGAACTGCGAGCTTGATGCCGGATCCAAAAAATCATGGCAGTCAGCGGCAGTCGCTTGCGATGGTCGCTTTCAACTGCGTCGCTCGATGGAGCGGGAAACGAAAAGGATCGGGATCAGGCCAACGGCGATGATGATCATGGCCGCCACTGAGGAATCCTCGATCTTCGCGCGCGAAGCATCTTCATAGACGAGCGTCGCGAGCGTGTTGAAGTTGAAGGGCCGCAGCAGGATTGTCGCGGACAACTCCTTCATCGTCTCGATGAACACGAGTAGCGTTGCCGTCAGCATGGCAGGCTTCATGTTGGGAAGCAGGATCGACCACAGTGTTTGCCCCCGAGATCGGCCGAGGGTACGGGAGGCCATGTCCATATGCGGGGAGAGCTTCTGGAAACCTGCATCCAGGGTGCCTTCAGCCATCGCCATGAAGCGCACCGTGCAGGCATAAACAATGGCGAACCCGCTGCCGGACAAGAGGAGGCCGGTCGAGACGCCGAAGCTTGAGCGGAGGTAGCCGTCCAGTGCGTTGTCGAAGCTTGCGAGGGGAACGAGGACGCCGATGGCCAAGACGGTTCCAGGTATGCCGTAGCCCAGCGCAGCCACGCGGCTCGCCAACATCGTTCCATACGAGCGGTCGCAGCGGGTGGAGTAGGACAGCAAGAAACCGATTGCCGCTGCCGTGAAGGCCGCCGCAGTTGCGACCATAATGCTGTTGAAGAGCGCGCTCAGCAGGCGTGGGTCGCTGTATGCTTCTAGGCGGCGCATCGCAAAGCCGCCTAACACGATGACGGGAATAATGAATCCAGAAAGCACCGGCAGGCTACACAGAATGGTGGCCGCGGCCGCTGGTGCGCCACGCAGCCGCAGCCGCGCCATGTCGTTGACGCTGGTCGTGGTCTTGCTGCTCGAAAACCTCTGGCTTCGCCGTGCCATCCGCTCGAGCAGGATCAACAGTGCCACGAAGACCAGCATCACCGTAGCAATCTGCGCCGCGCCTGCGAGGCTGCCACGGTTGAGCCAGGTGTAATACACGGAGAAGGTGAGCGTGTTGATGCCAAGAAACTCTACGGCTCCAATGTCGTTCATCGCTTCCATCATCACCAGGGTCAGGCCGACCATGATTGCAGGCCGTGCCATCGGGATTTGAATGCGCCAGAAGACCTTCGCAGGGCCTGCGCCCAATGTCCGGGCAACGTCTGCAGCAGCCCGCCCCTGCATCAGGAACATTGTACGGCACGCGAGGTAGACGTAGGGATAAAGAACCGAGCCCAGCACGAAAACCGCCCCGCCCATCGAGCGGATGTCTGGAAACCAGTAGTCTCGGGAGGTTTGATATCCGAAGAGGAGCCTATAGGTGCTTTGCAGCGGGCCAGTGAAGTCGAAGAACTCGCCAAAGGCGTAGGCGGCGAGATAAGAGGGGACCGCGAGCGGCAGGATAAGGATGATGGAGAGTGTACGCCGTAGCGGAAACTCGAATGTCGTCACCAGCCACGCAGTAAGGGTACCGAAGACGGCCGTGAGCAAGCCCGTAAA
Organism: Pseudorhizobium sp.; assembly: GCA_035998065.1. GTDB lineage: Bacteria > Pseudomonadota > Alphaproteobacteria > Rhizobiales > Rhizobiaceae > Neorhizobium. The sequence continues at coordinate 9,974 of DASYHX010000058.1, read as the reverse complement.
AAACAGGAGCTCAACTGTTCGCCCCGTCGCACGAGGGACGATCGTGGTCATTACGTGGCGCCAGCTGTCATCGCCATCGGCAAACGCAATCCAGGCGACCGCGATGATAGGCATCGCAACGATCGTCGCAGTGGCTATGGCCATCCATGTCAGCAGTCGCGCAGGCCGGCGAACCGCTAATGGCATAGACTTCGGCAGAACGGGCAAGTGACCTCCTCTCGGCAGAGGACTGCTAATCACAGAGGTCTCAGTTCGCAAGTACCCTTTGCGGCGGAAAGGCGATCTCGACCAGCGTCCCTTCGTGCGGTTTGGACTGGATAGAGAAGTCGGCGCGATTTGCGTCAGCCATCGCCTTCGTCAGAGGCAAGCCCAAGCCAGTGCCGTCGCCCCGCTTGCGCGTGCTGCCGGCAATCTGCCGGAACGGTTTCATGGCCGTTTCCAACTCCTGGCGTGTCATGCCGATGCCCGTATCCCGAACCCGCAGTACGACCCTTCCGTCGGCCTCGTAGACAGTTGAAACCACGATCTGCCCCCCCGACGGGGTGAAACGGATGGCATTGGAAAGGATGTTCAGCGCGATCTGCTTTACCGATCGGTGGTCGGCCACCACCGGTGGCACTGCATAAGAGAGCGCGGTGCGGATAATCACCCGCTGCCCGTTGGCCTGAGGCTGCACGAGTGACACGGCTTCCGATACGGTTTCGTTCAAATCCACCGCAGCAAAATCGAGTTCCATCTCGCCCGCTTCGATCTTCGAGATGTCCAGGAGGTCGTTGACGATGTCCAGGACATGCCTGCCTGACCGAACGATGTCATTCGCGTATTCGACGTATCGAGGATGTCCGATCGGCCCGAAACGTTCGCTCGACATCAAGTCTGCAAAGCCGATGATCGCGTTCAAGGGCGTGCGGACCTCATGGCTGACATGAGCCAGAAATTCGCTCTTATGGGCATTGGCAGTCTCGGCCGCACGTTTCGCGCTTCTGAGTTCCTCCTCTGTCCTTTTCCACTGCGTAATGTCTCGTATGACCGCACAGTAACCGTTCGAGGAACTAAGCCGACCGATTGTCATGAAGAGCGGTATGAATCCTCCTGCGGCCTCACGTCCGATGACTTCCCGACCGTCGTTGAGGACACTCGCCACGCCATGGCCCGACAGTCCAGTCAGATAATCCATGATGGCTTTCTGGCTCTCATGCGCGAACAGCATGACGAAGGCTTTGCCCGCCACTTCCTCGCTGTCGTAGTTGAAGAGGGCACTAGCGGCCCCGTTCATCGAGCGGATTTTGCCTTCCGCGTCGATGACCACGACACCGTCGGTAGCCGTTTCGAGGATGGCGCGTAGTTCGTCCACTTCCACCTGGAGGCGGAGGTTTTGATCGGGAGAGCGGGAGGTGGGAAGCGTCACCACCTGTGCCTCCGAAGTCTGCGGGTCCGCCTCATGGAGGTCTGGCACCGGCATCAACGCCAGCATCAATGCGGTCGCATTTTCAAAACGCACCGACTGTAGGCGAGCTGTCACCGGCACAACTTCGTCGTCGGCGCGAACGACAACCATACCGCCTGGTGCGTCCGTTTTTCCCTCCAGGTCGCGCCGCTGGAGGAGGGCGTCGAGGCCTCCGACTTCTGCCAGCTCCTGTAGCGTCGCATACCCCGTCAGGCGCAGGAATTCTGGATTTCCGTGGATCAACTCGTCGCCAGCATGCACGAGAAGCGCAACCGGCATCTGATCCAGAACCTCGCTGGAGAGCCCGTTGCGCTCTCGATGGATGGAGAAGCCGCTTTCGAGTTCCTTTGGCTGTTTGTCCGGGTCGGCCGCGGTCGGCTCCCCCTCCGCCAGATGGTCGACGTTGTCGCGTTCGGCATCATCCGTCGCAGTCTCGGTCACCTCGTCTTCTACGCCCCCCACTTCTGGCGAGCTTATCACCTCATCCTCCGCATCCACTTCTGCGGTCCGAGAGACAACCTCGGCATCCTCGGAGGCAGGCGCCTCTTGTTGTGTCTCGGGAGATTCTTGATCGATGGCGCCGGAGGGGGGGAGCGGCTCCGGGGTGTCCTCAAGGTCGTCGGTCGTTGACCGGCCAATGAAGCTGTCCAACTGGCGGGCGATTTCTTTGAAGGCCGCCTGCTCGACGGGCGACAGCGTCTCGCGGCGCTTTCTGCGCTGGTCGAGCGGGATCACCTTTTCGGAAGCCTCACGGTCGTTTCCGACGAGCCGGAGGGCCGGCCGCTCGCCGTCTGGCCATTCCAACGGCTGGTCTTCCACTGGGGGTGCCGGACTTCCTGCCTCTGCCTCTGGTGTCGGATTGGCATCAGACCCCAAGGACGTTTCCGGGTCGACGGCGCTGCTTGCCTCCTCAGCCCGCTCCTCGTCACCCGACGTTTTCTCGGCTGAGGCGATATCTTCTGGGACGTCGGGCTGGGCACCGATGTCCTGATCGAGGAGTTCCGCCTGCTCCTGCTCGCCAGCCGTTTCATCCGACGGTGAATTGCCCAGGCCGAGACCCACAGCGTGCGGATCCTCGATAGCATCGGCGACGCGAATTATGCCGAAGCCGCGAAATCCGTCGAAAATACGAGAGCGCGTATAAGTAGGCAGTGCGGCCAGGTCTATGGGAACAGCAAGAGAAGTCCCCTCCACAGGCCACCATATCGTTTTGCCGGACCACGTATCCCGTTTGCGCAGTAGCTCAGCGATCGTCCCTTCCGGGTCGAGGTGGAACAGACCCGCGACGTCGCCGAACGGCATGCCCGTGATATCGGCTGCGTGTGGCCCCACGGTCTTTGCGAATTCCTCCGATATCTCGCAGAACCTGCCTTCGGCATCGATCTTCCAGACAAAGCGGGTAGCCCGGGCATCCCGGCGAAAGACGAAGCTATCCAAGTCGATTGGCGAGGGCTGCCGAGGGGCGAGTTCTGCCGTCGAGACATCGGCAGCGTGCTGCGGCTTCGCCTCGAGGACGGTCTCGCGATCGGTATCCGTCACGTCCGGCTGCAGGGCTCGCTCTGCCAAGGGCGCAACTGGCTCAATTTCCAATGGATCGGTCTCGGCGAAGTCGTCGATTTCCGGCAGATCCTGAAGTTCGGCAACGGCCTCGATAGCCTCGTCAAAGGCCGGACGCGCGGAAACCTCCGGAGGGGTGCCTCCAAATGTTTCGGCCTCGCGTTTGCCGTCTTCTTCGCTGGGAGGCTGGTCGATTCCGGGCGCGGCGGCCTCGACGACGAATAGGAGGTGGAGAGCCGGATCCGCAGACACCTTGGCCATGGCTGCCGGCAGATAACCCTTCGCCGTGGGAACGGGGCGCTTCACGAGGCCACTGGCATCGGCTCCAGACATCGTCACCAGCATCCGGGCCGTCTGGGGCGTCAGCTCAAGCTCCTTATAACCGTCAGAGCAGGCAATAGCCTTTCCGTCTGCATCAACAACGGCCAAATGGGTATCCGGATCATCCAGGCCATCGATCATGCTGTTTGCGCGATCGATGGCAGACATGGGCGTTTGGTCGGAAGGTGCATAAAAAAGGACGCACGGCTGGCCATATACTTCTATGAGCATACAGGATCCCGTAACGGTGATACGGCGGAAGCCACTGGCAACACGTACGGTTACCGAAACCGTGTCGCCGAGGTTCCGCAGCTTGCGGCTCACCGCTGAAATCTGTCGCAAGAGCAGGCTGTTCGCCGGCGGCCCCTGGTCTAGTAGGTCATAAACGGAACCATACCCGAACAGAGTAGCCCCGCGACCGTTCGCCCATACGATCTCGTTCACGTCAGGGGAGAGCAGCGCGACAGCTTTGCCTGCGGCGAAATGGTCTCGAACGTTCTCCTGAACGGCAATATCGATAAACGGGTATTGGATCATTGGCATGGGCTGAGCCTGGGGTCGCGCGACATGTTAACAGACAGTTAATAGCGACAGCTGCTGTTTAGGTCCACAAGCGGGCTCCGTTAAGGCGTTACAAGGTTAATGAAGTGATTTGTGCAGTGCACAATAAATGTTGCAATGCGATAATGTTTGCTCTATATGTAAACCATGAGGCCTGACATCGTTAGGCGCAACCAAGATGAGGAAAAGATCATGGCATACCGTTCAGATGACGTTTTCTCCTTCACGGCCTTCGATCCGGCGACGCTGACGGAGAGCTACCGCGCATTCACGGAGAAGGGTGTCGCTCAGACACGTGAAACCTATTCCCGGGTCAAGACTGCAGCGGAAGAGGCAAGCAAGGCCGCCGAAGCCACGTTGCAGTCTGCTCAAGCAGGCTCCGTGGAGATTGGCCTCAAGGCAATTGAAGCCCTGCGTACCAACACGGACCTGTCGCTTTCGCACATGGAATCGCTGATGGGCGTCAAGTCGGTCTCTGAATTCCTTGAGTTGCAGACCACCTTCATCCGCAAACAGGCGGAACTGACAGTCGAGCAGGCGAAGTCGCTCCAGGACGCCACACGCAAGATGGCTGAAGCAGTCAGCCAGCCCGGTAAGGAAGCGGCCGAAAAGGCGATGTCTACCTTTAAAGCAGCCTGACCCAGGGCGGTTTTGCCCTTCGGAAGCCAGCGGAAAAACGCTGGCTTTGCCGTTTGAGGGGCTTGCAAATATCGATCGATGCTCGTATTGGAGCCGCACGGCGCCAAGAGCGTCGATTGTGCGGTTGTAGCTCAGTTGGTTAGAGCGCAGGTTTGTGGCACCTGAGGTCGGAGGTTCAATTCCCCCCAACCGTACCACTTCCTATCTGGTTACAGCTTCATGGAGCTCACCTGCCGGTGATGGCTCCGTCTTGTCATTGACACAGAACTACCTACTTTGTTGCGACGCACAGCATCGCGCTCCCATTTTATATGATTTTGAAACATCGCTTTGGCGAGACCCTGTTGAAGGAGTTGTCCTTATGTCGATTTGTATCAGCAGCTTTGAAGCCGCCCCCGCTAAACAAGTTATCGCCCGTCAGTTGGCAAGCGCAGTCACCGAGGCTCGTGAGGCTGTCGGCTATTCCCTTGAGCAGTTGGCCGTCACGACCGGGTTGACCGTTGATGAATTGATCGCGGTAGAAGGCGGAGAGGGTGCCGACCCCGCGCTGTTGCAGCGGATAGCAAGCGGCCTGGGACTGCCCGCCGCCGCATTCATCGCGGCCTGAAACAGGCGCGCAGATCTCTCACAGGAAGATCTGCCGCTCTTCCTGAATAAGTTCGTGGAGGAAATCCACCACCACGCGCAGCCGCATCAAATCGCGGCTGCTTTCATGATAGGTGGTCCAGTATGCGCGACGGATCACCACCTCGGGCAGGATGCGTATCAGTTCCGGATATTGCCGCCCGATGTAGTCATGCAAGATCCCGATGCCGGCACCCGAACGCACCGCTTCTGTCTGACCGATCGCACTGGAGATCTCGAAGCTCGCATCCCAGTCGCGCATGACTTCGCCGGTGAAGTTGAGGGATGGAGAGAAGATCAAATCCTCAACATATCCTGTTCGCGAATGGCGCTTCAGCGCCTCCACGTTGTCAGGGGCTCCATGGGCTTCCACGTAGGCGCGTGAGGCATAAAGGCCAAGAGAGTAATCCACGAGTTTCGCACAAACCAGGCGACCTTGGGTCGGTCGTTCGATGGTAATTGCGATGTCGGCCTCTCGTTGAGACAGCGAGAAGGAGCGGGGGACGGGAACCAGTTGCAGCTTGAGTTGAGGGTGGCGCCTTGTTAATCGCCCTAAACGTGGTGCGAGGAAAGAAACACCAAAGCCGTCGGGTGCGCCAATGCGCACCGTCCCGGCGATGATGGTATCGATGCGCCCACTTGTTGCCTGAGCTTCCAGCATCTCTGCTTCCATGCGTTCTCCCGCACGAAATAGTTTCTCCCCTTCGAGCGTCAACTCGCAACCATTGGTTCGGCGGATCAGGAGGCGGCTGCCCAAAGCTTCCTCCAGGTTGGTCATCCTCCGCCCCAGCGTAGCATGGTTGATGCCGAGGCGTCGGGAGGCGGCAAGCAACTGCCCCGCTCTCGCCACAGCGAGAAACAAGCGAACGTCATCCCAGTTCACCGTCGTCCTCCTTACGCCATTTTTTGCACAGCGGCTGCGTAAACTATGGCGTTGCCTTGTGCAAATTTGAGTGCCAGTTTCGCCGTCAAGGAAACTGGAGGTAACCCCATGTACGAAGTTGGCCATTTTATCGACGGCAAGCGCGTCACCGGCTCGAGCGGACGTACCGCGAGCGTCTACAATCCTGCCACCGGAGAGGTTCAGGCGACGGTATCATTGGCCAGCGACGCCGAACTCCGCGCTGCAGTGGGAAGCGCCAAGGCGGCGCAACCGGCTTGGGCCGCCACGAATCCGCAGCGCCGCGCCCGTGTCTTCATGAAGTTTGTCGAGCTTCTGAACAAGAACATGCAGGAACTTGCGGAGCTGCTTTCGAAGGAGCATGGAAAGACCGTTGAGGATTCCAAGGGCGACATTGTCCGCGGTCTGGAAGTCTGCGAGTTCGTGATCGGCATACCGCATCTGTCCAAGAGCGAGTTCACCGAAGGCGCCGGACCCGGCATCGACATGTACTCCATTCGACAGCCCGTCGGGATTGGTGCCGGCATCACCCCCTTCAACTTCCCCGCCATGATTCCAATGTGGATGTTCGCGCCTGCGATCGCCTGCGGCAACGCCTTCATCCTCAAGCCATCGGAGCGTGATCCGTCGGTGCCTATTCGCCTGGCGGAATTGATGATCGAAGCAGGCCTGCCGGCCGGCATCCTGAACGTCGTGAATGGCGACAAGGCTGCGGTGGATGCGATCCTGAGCAATCCCGACATCAACGCAATCTCCTTCGTCGGATCAACGCCTATCGCGCGATACGTCTATGGTACCGCGGCGATGAACGGCAAGCGCGCCCAGTGCTTCGGGGGGGCTAAGAACCACATGATCATCATGCCCGATGCCGACCTTGACCAGGCGGCAAACGCCCTGATGGGGGCCGGTTATGGCTCTGCTGGCGAGCGGTGCATGGCGATCTCCGTCGCAGTGCCGGTTGGGGAGGAGACTGCCAATCGCCTCGTCGAGAAGCTGACCCCGATGGTCGAGAGCCTTCGGATCGGTCCATACACCGACGATAAGGCGGACATGGGCCCGGTCGTCACCAAGGAGGCGCGTGACCGCATCCTCGGCCTGATCAATCGTGGCTTGGAGGAGGGCGCTGAGCTGGTGGTCGACGGACGGGACTTTAAGCTGCAGGGCTACGAGGAAGGCTACTTCGTCGGCGGTTGCTTGTTCGATCGTGTCACGCCGGACATGGACATCTACAAGACGGAGATCTTCGGCCCCGTGCTTTCGGTGGTCCGGGCGCGCAATTACGAAGAAGCTCTCGAACTGCCGATGAAGCACGAGTACGGCAATGGTGTTGCGATCTATACCCGCGACGGAGACGCTGCGCGCGATTTCGCCAGCCGCATCAATATCGGCATGGTCGGGGTGAATGTGCCGATCCCGGTTCCGCTTGCCTACCACTCCTTTGGCGGCTGGAAGTCTTCCTCGTTCGGCGACTTGAACCAGCACGGCACCGACTCCATCAAGTTCTGGACGCGGACCAAAACTGTCACGTCCCGCTGGCCCTCGGGCATCAAGGACGGCGCCGAGTTCATCATGCCAACGATGAAGTAATGGAATATGCGCAGGATAGTCCTGCGCGTCCTACGTGCTATTGATCTTAATTAGCTCCGCGCTAACTTCCCCTCCGCTGATGGAGTGGGGAGTTATGGTATACGAGTGGGATGAGAAGCGCGCTCGGCGCGCTTATTGGACGCGGATTGGGCTAACGGCGATCGTTGTCTTAGCCGCTGTTGCCGGGTCTACCTGGATCGCTTCCGCATTCGGCTTGGGCCTCTGAACAAGGATCCCGGCTCGGAACTTGGAATAAAAAAAAGGCCGGCGGATCGCCGGCCTTTGCTGTTAAGGGCTGATCAGCCCTCAGGGCCTTCATTGACGCCGACCTTGTCCACCAGTTCCGAAGCCTTCTTGCGGTTGGCTGCGATCTCGGCAAGCGGAAGCGCGTCAGGCTTGATGGTTCCGAAGCTCTTCACGATTTCGGAGGGTTCTGCGCCAGGCATGACTGGATATTCGAAAACCTGCTCCGCGTAGATCTTCTGGGCCTCGCCCGACGCCAGGAATTCCATCAACTTCAGGGCATTGTCCTTGTTCGGAGCGTTCTTCGCAAGCGCCATCCCGGAAATGTTGACATGCGTGCCGCGGTCCTCGGTGTTGGGGAAAAGCACCTTGATCGCGTCAGCCCATTCCTTCTGCTCCGGCTCCTTCTCGTTGGTCTTCATCAGGCCTACATAGTAGGTGTTGCCAAGCGCGATGTCGCACTCTCCCGCGAAGATGGCCTTGGCCTGGTCGCGGTCTCCGCCGTTCGGCTTGCGGGCGAGGTTGTTCTTCAACCCAGTCAGCCAGGTCTCGGTGTAGTCCTCGCCGTGCGCGGCGATCATCGAGGCGATCAGGCCGATATTGTAGGAGTGCTGTGCATCTCGGATGCAGATTTTGCCCTTCCACTTTGGGTCGGCGAGTTCTTCGTAGGTGATCGTGTCCTGCTGAACGCGATCCTTCGACGCGTAGACGACACGCCCACGTGTCGTCAGAGCAAACCAGTTGCCGTCGGGATCACGAAACTGCGCCGGGATATCCTTGTTGATGGTCTCGTTTTCCGTGACCGGCTGAGTGACGTCCCCCTCCTTGGCCTCCATGATGCGCGCAATGTCGACCGTCAGAATGACGTCGGCCGGCGAGTTGGCGCCTTCCGCCTGGATACGCTCCACCAATCCCTTGTCGAGGAACAGGACATTCGTGGCAATACCGGTCTCTTCCGTGAAACTATCGAGCAGGGGCTTAATAAGGTCAGGCTGTCGGTAAGAATAGATATTTACCTCTCCGTCGGCCGAAGCGGACTGGGCCGAAAGCAGGGCAGCGCCGGCGAGAAGCCCGGCCGCAAGCATGGTTGTGGAAATCTTCATCTGGTTCCTCCGAGCGAGCGATGATTACCTGATCTTTGAAGTCATGATTTCGTGACGGGGTCAATAGGGGGAGGGAACACAGCAAACTTGATCACGAATTTCTTATTTTTGAATTGTTCAAAAGTGGCCGGGGCATTATATGTTGTCTTCAACAGACTCGAGGAGACATCCGCATGCGGCTGACCAAACAAACAAACTATGCGGTGCGCATGTTGATGTATTGCGCTGCTAACCAGGGCCGCCTCAGCCGCATTCCGGAAATCGCCAAAGCATATGGCGTGTCCGAGCTGTTCCTGTTCAAGATCCTGCAGCCGCTTACGAGAGCTGGTCTCATAGAGACGGTGCGGGGCCGCAACGGCGGTGTGCGCTTGGGCCGGGCTGCAGACCGGATAACTTTGTTCGACGTTGTGAAGGTGACCGAAGACAGTTTCGCCATGGCGGAGTGTTTCGAGGATGGCGTAGCTGAATGTCCGCTCGTCGACAGCTGCGGGTTGAACTCCGCGCTGCGCAAGGCACTCAACGCCTTCTTTGATGTTCTGACGGAGTACACGATCGACGATCTGGTAAAGGCTCGCCCGCAGATCAACTTCCTGTTGGGGCTCGATGACGTCCCCATGCCTCGCATGGCCGCCGCTCCGGCAGCCTGAATTGCAAAAGCGGGCGCCGGATCGGCTCCCGGAGAGCTGAGATCGACTGGTTCCGGACATATCTTTGAGTGGGTGTCATCTAACCGCTAGCCATGCGCCATAGGCGACGCATGCCCCTCCCGCAGCTTCGCGTTTTTGTCGTGACCATGGCTGTCGCCTCAGCCGGAGCGATGGCTGCATATTTTGCCGCGTTTCCGGCACCCTTCCTTGTTGGGCCTGCCGTCGCCGTCACCTTAGGCGGGATCCTTGGCCTGCGACTTGGAGTCCCCGTTACTGTACGAAATGCGAGCTTCATTGTTATCGGCATGTCCATGGGAACTGGGCTGACGCCAGAGGTCTTCGTC
>DASYHX010000049.1:0-3189 GCA_035998065.1 Pseudorhizobium sp. | reverse complement strand
CCTGCCGAAGCCGAAGAACAATATTATGCTGCCGCGGCCAACATCGATATGGCAGCGTGACTCACAACCCAATGCCTCCGGCAGACCCGGTGCGGTTCAAACTGACTGGAAGGTCGGAAATAATCTCGATCATCGTTCGACTCCTTGGTTGAAAGGAGTTGCGATGGTCTGCCTACCCTTAGCGGGGTCAATCATGGTGCGGCATCAGATCGATGGCCGACGTGGGGCCAGGCGTCACTCCCGCGCAGCGGGTTCGTACATGTCCCAACCTCAGACGTCGCGGATCAACTCATGCTCGGGGATTTCCAATCTGCGCTAACGTGAGAATGCCCTGCCAAAGGTCCATAATCCCGGATTTTATATCCCCGTTCTGTTCAAATTTCGGCTCAGCCGGCTTGCTGCTCCCGACCATCGGTTCCATCAACTCACGCCTGAGTCGACGCAGACAAATGGATGTGGTCGAGCACTCGTTTGACCAAGCTCCAAGGCCCGTCGCTGCGTGGATGCCCCGATATGTTGATGCATCTGTCGAAAGGCAGCACGCCCAAATGTCGGGTCTCGAGTTGGGTGATGCGGGCATTGTAATCGCTAACGTCTGCCAAGCCGCTGATGTTCTCTAGCTCTAGCCGGCCGATCTCGAAGGCATGCATTTCCGATCCAGCCGGATGCACCTCGATTTTGATTACGAGCATGATCATCAACCCCCTTTGGTGATCGAAAGCATCAATCAATTTGGATTTCGTCGAGAGAGCTTCTCGTGAGAAGCCGGTAGCGAGTGCTTTGAGAACGGACGACAGCACCAGTTACGATGCGCGATCTAGCACTCCGTATGGGAGAGGTGAGTACAAGCCTTCCATCCGGGAACCGATTAGCTTGATCACCGACAATCTTGCCTACTAGCCGCAACTCAACCTGCGAGGGATTGAATGCGTTCAGGTCGACAATGGGCGTCCAATCCTCGAGTTCAGCATCGAATTTCAGCCTTCGATCTGGCAATCCCTCAATCGTCATGGCCTGCGGCTAATGAGAACATGCTAAATTCCTTATCTTCGGAACGCTGGCGGAGCGAAATGCCTTCCGGAAGAACAAACCGTTCAACCTGTGGACGGGAAGCAATTTCTTCCGCATCGCACCTCAAAGAGGTGACCCGACCATCGGCCGTAACGATCTGCAGTCGCTCTCCTTCGCTTGGCCAGCCTAAAAAGCTCAAGCGAATACTATCGATGCTCTCGACGCCCTCATGGGCGAGCATTGCCATGAGAGGCACAACGATCTTCTCCAGATCCTCGGGCCGAATCGTGCCGGTGATGTCGAAATGCATACTTGGCCCTCCAACGCATTGAGTTGGGGCGGACCGGCTCGAGCCGGGTGTTGGAAACCTACGAAGGCGCAGGCGCATGCGCCTTTACCGGCAAGCCGGTTGGACATGCGCGCATGCCACCCGGCCACAGAATGACCGAGACATGCCTTCGAGGGGTTTCCACGCCCCGCCGCCGTTCTTTCATCGGCGACTAGGACGTCGTCGCAGATCAAAGGGACGTTCGCAAGATGCTGATGCATCTTGATTGGAGTAGGAGTTTTGAGCGTCGATCTCCGCTTACATCTGAGAAGCAAGGCGACCGCGCTGAAATCATCGCGCGAACGAGAAGGCACTAACAGGATTTCGCATCGGCAAGCCGAAGAAGGATGTCCTGAGGAAATGAATTTAATTGAGTTGTTATGGGCGGTCCACCCGCGCAAAAATTGATCGGGCGTCAAAGCTCGCCCCTTCTAGTGGCTTTAACGTCAATGGCCCCGGTTTGCCTGGTTCAGCAACGTCGAAGCCGGTGTGTCAGAACATGTAAGACCAGCACCAATCGCCGCGTGCTGGCGGAGGCGGGCGAGTCGATCCAGAAATTCGTCCAGCAGGGGATTGTCGAACTGGGCGACCGGCTGGGCCCGATCCTGTGGCAGTTCATGCCGACCAAGAAGTTTGATCGCGATGATTTCGGCGCCTTCCTGCAACTATTGCCGGCCAGCGTCGATGGCGTGGCGCTGCGCCATGCGCTGGAGGTGCGGCACGAAAGCTTCGATGACTCGGCCTTCCTGGCTCTGGCACGCGACGCGGGCGCGGCGGTGGTGCTGGCCGACCATGACGATTATCCGGCAATCACCGGCCATGATGTCGGTTTTGCCTACAGCCGGCTGATGCGCAGCCGCGAGGAAGAGGAGACCGGCTATACCGCGACGGACATCGCCGGCTGGGCCGATCGGGCAAAGGCGCAGACGGCGCAGGGCGACGCCTATCTCTTCTACATCAGCGGCGCCAAGGTCCGGAACCCGGCAGCGGCGCGCGCGACCATCATGGCTCTGGAGCAACAGCTGTGACATAATTGCGTTTGATGCAATTGGTATGTCAGGCTTTGCGATTGTTACAATGATGTGAAATCATCATATGGCGCTGCATCCCGATCCGGGATGTCGTTCCAATGATGGAGTCCAATATGCGTCAGGCCTTTCAGGCGACTGCGCTGGTGGTTGCAGTCAGCGTCCAGATGCTGACCTCCTACTCGGTGCTGTACGCTTAAGCGCAGATCGCGCTCATCCTTGTCCCGTCGATGCGGGGCATAAAAAGGCCGCCCAGGGCATATGCCGGGGCGGCGCTTTTGTATCCGGAAACCCTGCCTTCCGGTGGCGGCGAGGGATCAACCCTCGGCCAGCCAGCCGGCGAGCAGATAGGCCACGACGCCGATCGGGCCCAGGGCGCACAGGGTCAGCAGCACCAGGGCGACGCGGATCAGCGTGACATCCAGCCCGGTGCGGTTGGCGATGCCGGCGCACACGCCCATGATCTTCGCGTTGCGGCGGTCGAGGGTGAAGCTGTTGTTCATGGATCTGGCCTTCAATAATATCTGTGATGGGAAAGGGGCGGTTGCCCGATCAGGCGATCGGGGCAACCGGAACCGCCGCGCCGACGAACAGGCTGGCGAAGATGACGGCGCCGACAAAGGCAAGGGCGACGCTCTGGAACTTGGCGATGGACATGATACTCACTCCCTAGATATTTCCTGGCCGGACCGTCCGGCCTTGATGCCAGACTATATTGCAGGCGGCGTGCCAGTTTCGATTTTTGGCGGAAATCCGTGGGTTTTCCTCAGTGACTGATTTTTCCGTAAAGCGAAAAAATCCGATGATTGGGAAAATTTGCCG
>DASYHX010000047.1:0-2727 GCA_035998065.1 Pseudorhizobium sp. | reverse complement strand
TTCTTCTGTAGATCGTGCTCGATCCTGGCCTACGGTCTCCCCCGATTTTGCACTCGTAGCTTCCGAGTCGAAGGTCTCGGTCGTTGTAACGAGAAGCCATACCTTCCGCTGCTCGACGACAGTCATCGACGCTTACCAGTCCCAGAACTTGTTGCGGACGGTTGAGCGTGGCGGGGTCGGGGTAGTAGTACGCATCCACCCTCTCCCACGGCGCCGCATCGTCTCCATAGATAACGTTAGCTGCGGATTTTCCGGGGTCGCCAAAGAGGAACCAAAGTCCTATCGCCATCGGTATCAGGAGAAGTCGCATTCAATGGAACTCCGTTTTGCCGCTGCCTGCCCTGCCCTCATTGATCCATTCAGGCCTGATCTGCTCTTCTTTTTCGGGCGATCATGGTCTCGTATGTCTCGATGACGCGTTGCACGTGGGCTATCGCCTGAGCACGACCAGGGGCTGTAGACGGTAAATGCTCGATCTGCTGGAGCACGCCCTTCTCCTGCTCCAGCCTTCTCCGCAGATTTTCAAGCCGGGTTATGAGGTCCTGCTTGTTGAATCACGTATCATCCTACCGCTGTGCCGCCGGCTGCGGGACTCATCCTGGTTGCTCGGTTTTCTAGATCGACGTCATCGTCATCAGCCAGCGCATCAACTGCGTCGAGAAGGGCCTGACGCACCGCTGCCTTCGCTACGAATCGCAGACCTGCATGGTCAATAATTGTCAGGGGCACTTCGCCGTTGATGACGATTGCCTGCGCGCCGAGGCTTCTCCGCAATGAAAACACCACGATTTCCTGAGCGCGATCGTAGTTCAGCTTGTTAAGTTCTATTTTGCCGGTGTGTGCCATCTTGCCCCTTAATCATCGCCTCTCGGGTTCTCTTCTTTTGCCTGAAGCAGGGCCTCGCCGGCTATGATGATCTGAACAGCCTGCATCATCTTCGAGGAAATCGTGGTCGCGCTGAAGATGTCGATCAAGCGCGCCATTTCGCGCAACTCAAGAACGGGATCATCGAGACCGTTGTCGTTGGCTGGCGCCTCTATGAAAGTGATCTGGTCGCGTTGCTCCTGGATCGTTCGGGCCGCCCGTTCCATCAGTCGCGCCCGCTCCGGCTTCGTCAGCGACTCCACCTGGTTCGCCGCCTTGATCAGTTCGGAGATGAAAGCGGAAGTGGAGGTCATTCCATATCCGGCACGCTGCCGTGCTGGAAAAGCACCACCGGCTCGCCATATTCCCCATTGGCGACATCCGCAGTGCGTGACCAGGCGATGACGCCCGCGTGCTTTTCAGCCAGCGTCCTCGCCGTGCGAACCGCCCTCTCCTCGCTTTGCTGCTCGACCGGACCGAACACCGTCTGAAGCTCGCCTCCATCGTCGGGATCGAACGCCACGACGACGATCAGCTTGGGCAGCTTGGGCTTCGGTTCCATGGCGATGCTGGAGATGGTCATAACAACATGATTGCGCAGCTACGCCGAGCCAGCAAGAGCACCATTTGAGCGTACGCGTGGACGAACTCTTCGACCGAAGCTGGCTGCCATCAAGGCCGAAGCGTGCCGGGCGGAGAGAAGGCGGTCAATCGCGTCTTGAGTGGCCCTCTCCGGATAGCCCATGACGGCGCTCTCAATGCAGGCGGTCAATTCAGCGTCGTTCAGCAAGCGATCAATCGCGTCGACGTTCGCGGCTAGATCATCCGCAATCTCGGAAACTGGTCGCGCCATGTCGTGCTCCGGTCACCACTTGCTCGCTGAGTATCGACCCGGGGCATTTCCTCAAGCTGGAATTGGTTTCCAATTCACCATCTGTTCCGGTGTTGCGGTGCCGTTCAGCAAGCCGCGTTGGAAACCCCTCCCCTTGTTCCTGATGATGTTCTGGCGCTGCTAGGTTTCTCCCTTTTAGCGCGACACAAGCTTTCAGCTGCTCCTAATGTTTCATCAGACCTAAGTCTCCTATGCGACCTTTGCGAACACATCACGTCAGGGAACGAGCTATTTCCAATCGGCTTCGGGCTCATCGTTCGGATAGAATACAGCCGTCGTATGGCGCTTTCCGGTTGCCGTGACCGTATAGACGATGATGATGTCGATCAGGCGATTTGAGGATGACCAATAGACCGCAATCTTGCCGACAGAGATGCGCGGCTCATAGGTGTTAAGAGCGGCCATTGCGGTTTCGCGCACCTCTGCTTCTGTAAGTCCTGAACGTGGAACTCCAGTCCGTTCGAGGCAGGGAAAACCAAATTCAGGCCGCGTGGCCCTATCGCCCTGCGGGGTTGTCAAGATTTCTCGGATGCTTTGCTGGATGTCAGCTTCTTCGTTGATGGGAGTTTCATACGCGCGCATCGGAGTCTCAAGGGTTGCGGCTCAGGAGGTGGAGAAACAGACCCGTTCCCCCGAGCGTTCCTCCGATCGCTAGAACCGCATACAGCAGTCCCAGAAGGTCGCTCCTCGTTCCCTGATCCGACTTGAGACCGTGGTGGAATATCGCCAGCGCTGCAAAAAGCGAACCACCGATCGTCAAAATCGCAGCTAGGTACTGCATCCCACAGCCCTCCCAATGTCGCACATCACGCCGCACGGAATAGCCGTGCTTCCTTACGTTGCTATCCCCAGGCGCTTCTCTTCCACCTTTGCGTACCGCTTCGCGTCCTCCTTGTTCGCGAATTCGCTCTCTTTGACCTGACCGTTCTGTGCAACGCGAACCTTCCAGTTCTCGCCGGACTTCTTTTCAA